>JBDTVD010000023.1:0-21482 GCA_040007375.1 Bacteroidota bacterium
TAAAGTCTTCAGTATAAGCCGTTATGTCTTTTGTTTAAGTAAGTAGGTCGTTTTTCTACTTCCCGTTCCTCCATCCATACTATCTTGGCACCACAAATAAAACATATATGAATATCAAAAAACTCCCGCAGTTATTTATACTGATTCTTACGATGGCCTCCTGCTCATCTCCGGTAACAAATAAAACTGATGATAAATCAAACGCTGATATGCAAACCCTGGTAAATAATTATTATGAAGAGCGATTGAAATTATTTCCGGTTGAAGCAACTGCTAATGGCGACAACAGGTACAACGATAAAATGTATGTTGATATATCTGATGATTACAGAAAGAAATCGTTGACCTTTTTTGAGCAGCAGAAAGAGTTGCTTTCGAAAATTGATTACAACTCTTTGAATGAGGAAAATAAAGTAACATTTGATATTCTGAAATGGGAGATGGAAACCGCCACTGAATCCTATAATTTTCCTGATCAACTGATGCCTATAAACCAGTTCTGGAGTTTTACTTTATCATTTCCAATGATGGGTTCAGGTCAGGGAAATCAGCCATTTGTAACGGTAAAAGATTATGATAATTTTTTAAGCAGGATGACAGTGTTTCCACAATGGTGTGACCAGGCTATTGCAAATATGAAAGAAGGCGTGCAGAAAGGAATGACGGTTCCACGCGTATTGATGAATAAGGTTTTACCACAGATGCAATCCATGATTACTCCTGTAAAAGAAAATACTTTTTATCTGCCAATTAAAAATATCCCTTCCGGTTTTTCTGCTGATGATAAAAAAAGACTGGATTCACTATACTCAACTTCTATTGAAACAAATATTATCCCTGCATATAAAAAATTGCTGGAATATATAAAGAATGATTATATCCCTTCCTGCAGAACTACTATTGGTCTTGGTGAAATTCCTGGTGGAAAAGAAAGATATGCATTCCTTATAAAATACTGGACCACTACAGAACTTACTGCTGATTCTATATTTAATCTGGGCATGAGTGAGGTAACAAGATTACGCAGTGAAATGGATCGCATCAAAACAGAAACCGGTTTTACAGGTGATCTGAAATCATTCTTTCTTTTTATGAATACTGATAAAAGATTTTTTCCTTTTAAAACAACACAGGCAGTTATTGATTCTTTCAATCATATTCATGATCAGATGAAACCTCAGCTTGCAAAGTTGTTTGATAAAACACCACGTTCGAAATTTGAAGTACGACAAACAGAAAAATTCCGTGAAGCAAGTGCAAGTGCAGAATATAATCAGGGTACTGCTGATGGTTCACGTCCGGGAATATTTTATACACCAATTCCAAATCCTGCAAAGTTTAACACATTTGCAATGGAAGATCTTTTTCTGCACGAAGCTATTCCGGGACATCATTATCAAAATATGCTTACAATAGAAAATGATTCTCTTCCAATGTTCCGCAGATATTTATGGTATGGTGCATATGGAGAAGGCTGGGCTTTATATACAGAATCGTTAGGAAAAGAATTAGGTTTATATAAAGATCCATACCAGTATTTTGGTGCGTTGAGTGAAGAGATGCATCGTGCTATCCGCCTCGTTGTTGATGTTGGAATGCATATGAAAGGCTGGACAAGAGAGCAGGCAATAAAGTTTTCACTGGAGAATGAAGGAGAAGATGAAACAGCTATTACTGCTGAAATTGAACGTTACATTGCAATTCCGGGACAAGCACTATCTTATAAAATCGGCCAGTTGAAAATTCGCGAGTTGAGAGCAAAAGCCGAGAGAGAATTAGGAAGCTCTTTCGACATCAGAAAATTCCACAATGAAATTCTGAATGAAGGGTGTTTGCCTTTACGGGTACTGGAAGAAAAAATGGATCGCTGGATTGCAAAACAAAAAGGCAGTTAAAAATATCTCAAAATATTATATTCAAAATGCCCCTCTTTAAAAAAAATAAAAAGAGGGGCATTTTTTTTAGATTACACTACAATCAATTCTATTGTTTTACAAATCTTGCCGTTTTATTTTCAGATCTCACTATATATATACCTGGATTCAAAACAGAAACATCAATTTCACAAGCTGCATTACACGATTCATTATTTATTTTAATAACAAGCTCGCCGAGTGTATTGTAGATTTCAATATTTGCATGAGCATTACTAAGAACTAATAATTCAGAAACTGGATTTGTTAATATTGATAATTCTTTTTCTGCTGTTTCTTCAACTCTGAAGCCGCATGGTTGCAACTTAATTGTTCGTACACTTCCACTTCCACAGGTGTTATTTCCTCTTACTTTTAATGTAGATGATGCTGTTACGTTTGCAAAATCAACAGTAATGGAAGTTGAAGTTGTTGTTAATACATTGGAAGGTGAAGTAATTCCATTTGCAGTAATTCTTGATCCTGATGGTCCAGTCCATGTATAAGTTGAAGCACCTGCAAGTGGTGAAACAGAATAAGGAATATCCTGTGCATTAGGACACACATTTATAGCACCCGTAATTGAAAGAGGTTGTGCAGGAATTGTACGAACAGTAAGATTACGCCCATTACCTTGTCCGCAAGCATTAACACCACGAACTGCAATTGTTCCTGTTACATTTGTTGAAGGAAAATTAATTTTGATAGTGTTTGTTCCTTGTCCGTTTACAATTGTTACACCTGCAGGAACTGTCCAGTTATAAGTTAATCCTGATATGTTTGAAACTGAATATTGCTGGTTTGTCAATCCGCACAATCCGTAATTAGGTCCTGTTATAACTGAAGGTGTTGAAGGAACATTTCGCGTTATATTAATAGTACGTGCATTACTGCTTCCACATCCCGATGTTTTAATTACTGTGATAACACCATTTGCGGTAAACCCGGAATTGTAAGTTACATTTATACTTCTTGTTCCCTGACCGCTATTAATAACAGCTCCGGTTGGTACATCCCAATCATATGTTACATTTTGTGTAAGTCCTGTTGTATATATTCTTGTATCACCAGGACAAACTTTTGCAGCACCACCGGATACAGAAATAGAAGTTGGTGTTGTTGGAACTGGTGCAACCGAAACAATCATTGTATCAGTTTGTAATGCAATTCCATTATTAACTTTTACCCAATAAGTGGTATTCACTGTTGGTGCAACTGTTATATGCGCTGTTGTTGCTCCTGTTGACCACATAAAAGTATTTTGACCTTTCACTTTTGGAATTATTGCGAGTGAAGATCCTGAACAGATGGTACTGTCTTTAGGTAGTATTGCTGCAGTTGCAGAGTTCCATGATGGAAAAGTAACAGCATATAATTTTGCAGGAACAGGATTATTAGGATAATGACTTTCGATAACATACAAAACATTATTACTTAAAAAAGCATCAACAGGATTTTTAAAATTCCACACTGTGCGATAACAATTCATTGAATACTGTCCTGATGTATTTTTATATAATGAAAGCTGCAACAGATCCTGACCAATATCGCTGAATGGGCCAATGCTGCCACCCGAAGTTGTTCCTGTTGTATCAGCAGTTCCTTCTGTGTAACTCAACATAAACGCACTGTATCTATAAGGTGGTGCAAGAACTCCGCTATTGTCAAATATCAATCCCAGTGGAGAACGATGTGAAGTGAAACTTGATATTGCTATTCCTTCATTGCTTGCATCTCTAACACTTCCATTAACAGGATCCTTGAATTTATCTGCATCAGGTCCATAATTCTGAACAGGTTCTCTGAATACAATATTTCCAGGTTGAGGATAAGAAGGGTCATTATAAAAATATCCGCTTGTCCAGGCCAGACAATTATGGTTGATTAACTTATCGTTGTTTTGATTGTAAGCAGGGAATTGCATTCCTGTTGCATTGCCTCCCATTCGCCACGGAAAACCATAATGACCATTTTTCAAAATCACATTTAACTCTTCCGGATCATCACGGTCACCTGAATTTTCTGTACCAAATAAATCTCCATTCGGTGCTAACGCCATGTCAAACGTATTTCGCACTCCATAACTATATATATATGGACCAGCATTCAGCATTGTTGAATCATTCGGCAGAAAAATAGTATTGGAAGGATTAACAGGTATCCTGTATATTTTACTTGTCAAAGGAGCTTCACGGGCACCGGGAAATAATCCTCCTGTTGTTTGTGTTTCACCATGATCTGTTCGCGAACCGCTGCTGATAAATAAGGAATCTCCACCATTCGATAAACATATTCCGGCAAATGCATGATCAAAAAGAGTTGCTGTACTTGGATACGGAGCAGTATACATTATAGTATCCCACAACCAGGTTCCATTTCCTTGAAATAATCCGCCCATCACCAAACCATGACCAGCAGTATTGGGCATTTTACGATTGCCAACCAGATACAGCATATTGTTTTTAAAAAGCATGCCTTGTAAATAATTAACGTGATGCTCATTTGCTGTTGCAATCAGTGTATCAGTAAATGTTGTTCCTGCCTGATTGATCTTATATATATTACCGGTATAAGTAGCATAATAAAGACTATTGTTGACTGGGTTTTTTGCAATGCGAACAGCATAGGCCTTCACCTGCATTATTTCACTTACTGTTATTGAAGGATCAACTGATGATGGAAGCTGTGCATGTGTTTCTAAACAGAAACAAAGAAATACAGAAATAAATGTAATGGAAAAAATTCTCATAGTGATGGTTTTAAAATTGGGTTTGGAAAAATGATTTTACCACAAGCAATTTACGTCGCCACGTTATACAGGGCAAGCATTATTTTCAAATTGTGAAAAACAAAAGTGCCGCAATAATTCAGAAACAGAGATTTGCATTTTACTCGTTAAACTCTATCTGGCCACTATAATCCGTTCACTTTTATTTCCTGATCTCACGATGTACATTCCCGAAGCAAGTGAAGAAATATCGATTTTTACCACGGATGGAGCATTCTCTTTTCTATTGTGTATGACAACCGGCTCGCCGAATAAATTAAATATTACAATTTCATCTCCTGTTGATCTTAAAAGAATATATCCCTCATTTGAAGAAAGAATAACAAAATCTGTAGCATCATTTTTCCCCTGCCGGTATACGCCTTGCTTTAGAATAAGACTCCGTTCTCCTCCTGAACCACAATCATTATTGCCCTTCACTTTTATTTCTGAAAAAGGAAATACAATTCCAAAAGTTACTTCAACAGTAGTTGCACTTGTTGTTATTATATTAGCAGGTGATGTAATTCCGTTGGCAGTTAGTACAGATCCCGGAGGACTGGTCCATGTATAATCAATCGCACCCGGTAGCGGCGAAACAGTATATATATTACCACTTGAGTTGCTTACAACAGTTCGTGGTCCATTAACAGGATCCGGAATAACAGGAGTTGTACTTACAGACAATGAAACATCAGAAACAGAACCGCATGTATTGCTTGTATTAACATTGATTGTTCCACTTATATTGAGAGATGGAAAATCTACTGCAATCTCTTTGGTCCCCTGTCCGCTTTGAATAACAGCTCCTGCAGGAACAGTCCAGTTATACGTACTTCCTGGTAACTCAGCTATTGAATATATATTATTAAAACTGTTGCATAATCCAAAAGGATTTCCTGAAACCGGACCAGGAACTACAGAATCATTTCTATTAATAGTTAAAGCCTTCAGTAAACTGTTACCACAGGAATTCACTTTCATTACAGTTACATCACCTGCAGCAGTAAAATTATTATTCACTGTAACATTAATACTTCTCGTTCCCTGGCCACTGTTAATTACTAAACCGGCAGGAACATCCCACTCATATGTTACACCTCTTCCCGGCGATGTTATAAAAGTTCGTGAATCACCGGGACAAACTTTGCTCAATCCACCTGAAACTACTATTGCAGTACAAGCATCCGGCGCATGTGTTATTCTTATATTAATAGTATCATGAATTGTTATAATACCATTATCAGCAATAACTGAAACAGATGTTGCTGAAGCAGGAGTCACTGAAATCTGAGAAGTTGTTTCTCCGGTTGACCATAGATAATTAAAACGGCCTTTTACATTTGCTTTCAGAACAAGTGTTGTGGAAGAACAAATTAATGTATCTGCAGGAAGTAATTCAGGACCAGAATTAATTCCTTTGAAAGTTAATGCATATAATTTTGCAGGTAATGGATTATTTGGATAATGACTTTCAAGAATATATATTATACTGTCTTCTATCCAACTGTCAACAGGGTTATGAAATCCGGAAGCCAGGCGATAGCAATTCATACTATACTCGTTTGTTGCAGTATCTTTATATAAAGCGAGCTGAAGTAAATCCTGGCTCACATCACTGAAAGGCCCAATACTTCCATTAGCAAAACTGCCCGTTGTATCTTCTGTTCCTTCTGTATAACTCAACATGAAACAACCCTGAGTGTATGGCATTGCCAGTTTACTTTCTTTATCAAGAGCAAGTCCTAATGGTGATCTGTGAGATGTAAAAGAAGATATATATATCCCTTCATCACTTGCATCATGAACAGAACCATTTAAAGGATCACGGTATTTGTCAGCATCAGGGCCATAGTTTTTAATTGGCTCGGAAAGTGAAAATGCAGGAGCAGGAGGATATGCAGAATCATTATAGAAGTTAACTGATTTTGCTGATGAGCAACTATCATTGATAAGAAAATCTGTTAAAGGATCATAACCCGGAAACTGCATACCTGTTGCATTGCCACCCATACGCCAGGGGAAACCATAATGCTGATCCTGGCGTAACCAGTTTAATTCTTCAGGATCATCTCTATCGCCTGAATTCTCACTTCCGATTAAATCATTATTAGGTAACAGAAGCAGATCAAAAGAATTCCTCACTCCACGACAATATATATACGGGCTAAAAACAGCAAAAGCAGAGTCATTCGGAATATAAACGGGTGATATGATATTAAGTGGTAACCGGAAAACCGTACTTGTTAAAGGGACTTCACGAACGCCCGGAAAAAGACCGCCAGTACTTTCTACTTCACCATGATCAGTTCTCGATCCGCTGCCTATATATATAGAATCTCCTGCTACATTCAGGCATATGCTACTGAACGCATGATCAAATAAAGTTGCCGTGCTTTGATAAGGTGCTGTATACATCAGTGTATCCCATAACCATGCTCCATCAACCTGAAATCTGCCTGCCATTACAAGACCATGACCTGCACTATTAGGAATTTTGTGATTGCCAACCAGATAAAGTGTGCTGTCTTTAAACAACATTCCCTGCAGGTAATTAATATGATGTTTAGAAGAGTCGGAAACTAAGGTGTCAGAATAAACACCTCCTGAAGTATTAATTTTATATATATTGCCGTTGAAAGTGATATAATATAAAAAATGATCAGCCGGATTTCTGGCAATTCTTACTGCATTTTTTTTCACCTGCATCAGTTCCGTAACCTGTAATGAGGAATCGTGAACCTGTGGTGTTTGAGCTATTGAAAGATCTAATGCAAACGTTAATACAGTAGTAAATAATAAACTGAAAAATTTCATAGTAATGGGTTTTAAGTGCAAAACAACAATTTGCTGTTGCCTGTTAGTCCGTTAAATGTACATTAAGATATTGATGACAACAAAAAAAATTGAAGTAAAAAAAAATAAATTCTCCTCTGTAAAATTAAAAAACGGCTTTGTTTATTTTAACCAGCCTAAAGAAGCACTTTGCCTATTCATTTATCTTATTGACCCTTAATTCGCGATAGCCATATGTACTATCAATTTCTCTTGTGTATTTTAAATCAGGCATAATTCCAATCACAATTTCCGCAGTAGTGTATACGATTGATCCTTCTTTGAGATGACCACCTGTTGTTTTTCCTGTTGAATCACTAACGGAAATGTGTAAATGTGATCCGGAAATACTTAACGTTCCGGTTAGAGAAACGATTTCAAATTTACGTTTTTCAAAGGAAGTTTCTTTCTGGTCTGCATACCTGATTGCTATTTCCTGTAAACTACCAACACAGGCAAGAACACATGCAGCTTCAATTCTGTTTTTACTAATGAATGAATCAATTTCAGCTTTCAGATCCTGTCCGGGCCTAAGTCGCAATGTAACAGATTTAATACCTGAAACACCAACTTGATTTTCCTGTGCGAATAATTTTTCAGAACTGTTGCTCATCAAAATAATATATAATAGAAACGAAATTAATTTTCTCATCTGATCAGAAGTGCGTTAATCAGGAACCCTATCAATTAAATTTAACAGGAAGATTATAACGAACCAGCACATTCTTCCCTTTTTGCATTCCGGGTTTCCAGCGAGGCATATTTTTAATTATCCGTAACGCTTCCTCATCACAACCTCCGCCAATTCCACGAACCACATATGGAAACAATATATTTCCCTTACTGCTGATAATAAAATTTACATATACAGTACCATGAATATTTTTCTTAATTGCTTCCTGAGGCATTTTTAAATTACTGGATATATATTTCAAAAGTTCAGCATCTCCACCCTGAAACTGCGGCATTACTTCAACTATGGTTCTTGCTTTTGTTGCATCTGACAAAACCTTACCGTCGCTTCGTTCCATAGAGAACATCTGCTTATATGTTGATTTTGGAATTACATCATCTTCAACAAGCATGTTACCATGACAATGCGATTCAAGTAATTTATAGGTTGCAGTATCACCAAGAGCAAGAACAGCACTCCAGTCGCGACATGCATTCAGTGTATCATTCAATGCAAGATGAACAACACCACGTCCGAAATAAGCTTCTACATTTCCTTCATCTTTTTTAAGTTCTGAATCATAGAACTTATCTGCCGCAGAAAGATTACCCTGCAATATTAATTCTGTTCCCTTATTCGCACCACCCGTTAGACTCTCACCATCAAGTATTGCTTTTATAGTTGAATCTGTTTTTGAACTTACCTGAGCACTTGAATTTAAGGAGAACATGAAGCAGGTTAATGCTGAAAGGATGTAAATTATTTTCGATTGCATGATTTTTTTGATTTTCCCTTGAATAGAAAAGCAAAGATAACTTTTCAAGAATAAAAAAAAAGTTGCGAATCATTATAAGATATAAAACAAAAACACCTTATGCAACTGACTTAATACAGTTGTAGCAATTACTATCTCCCTATAGAGATATATATTTTAAAAAGCAGATATAATACAGCTAACAACTTTCAAATCATCTGCGGCCAATACCTATTTCTTGATGATCTTATTTCCTGAAGTCCTGTTATTGTTATTATTCATAACAACTGTGTAGGTTCCTGATGGTAATACATTAAGGTTTTTCCAATCAACAGAAGTTAATCCTTCTTCTGCCTGAATTGCCATTGAACGCACTTCCTGTCCTGCACTGTTGAGTATAAAAAATCTTGCAGTTCCTGTTACCGGCATATAAAAAGAAACAGAAATTTTATCAATAAAAGGATTCGGATAAATTCCTTTAATATCTGCTGATTGCACGATTCCATTAAACATGATCTGAATACAATTAAATGTTTCGTGTGCTCCGTTAAAATCAGTTTGTTCAAGACGGTAATAATTTGATCCTTTTGCAGGATTCACATCAAGAAAGTGATAATTTTTGGTTGTATTGCTGTTTCCTGCTCCGTCAACTTTACCAAGTGCAGCATAATTTTTTCCATCAATACTTTTCTCAATCGTAAAGTAATCGTTATTTTTTTCTGACTCTGTTGCCCATGTCAATAATATATAATCACCTGCCTGCTGTCCACCGAATGCAACCAGTTGCACTGGTAAAGTATTGGAACCTGAATAAGGGCTTGCAGGTAATGTTGTAATTAAACCCGGAGCTCCTTTTGTTGCACCGTTATGCATAAATGCTGTCATAGCCGGAGCATCTGTTGAACCGTTTCCGCCACCACTTACATTTCGTGTTAATGAAAAAACATTTGTTGTACTGATGTATCCGCCACCACCACCGCCGCCTGGTCCTTCAACTTCTGCTCCGTTATTCAATGCCTGACTACCACCAATTCCACCTTTTGCATTTAACTTTAAATTATTTACTGTTGCTCCTGATGTATATATAATAATAGTTCCGCCTCCACCACCGCCACCAGATGCATCACCCGGAGAACCGGTTGATAAAGACACATTATTTCCATTTGCATTTATAGTTCCTGTTCCATCAACTTTACCTGCACTGATGATAAAAGCAATTCCTCCTCCGGAACCACCAGGTGTTGCAACTCCATTATTGGAATCGCCGGCACCACCACCACCACCCATAAAAATTCTACCAGTAGAATAATCGAGTGTATGTCCACCTAATCCACCCATATTGTATCTGCCATCACCATTCACCCATGCAGCATTTGCAGGACCTAAAGTAATCGGATCTTTAAAATCAGCAGACCATGTATATCCTCCCCGGCCACCTCCCGATGAATTGTTAGTAGCAAAATTTCCACCTTCCAGATTCCATGCAGTTTTCCAGTTTGTTGTTGATGTATCAGGAAGTCCTCCTCCATTCCATGTTCCTGAACCTGCGTTGGCACCACCACCACCACCACCATTGTGTGAATTACCGCCACCGCCACCATTTGCTGGTGCGCCGCGACCAAACTCACCATGCGAAAGGGATGTTGCAAGACCTGCAATACTTTCTCCTTTCTCAGCACCATCAACATTATTATTTGAACGATAATCAGAATGATTTCCCGGTGTCTGTGTATACTGTTCTGTGGTTCCTCCTCTGAATCCTTTTCCTGAAACATCAATAGTTCCATTGATGTTTGTAACACCATTTGATTCAATAGCAACTATTCCACCTGTAGATCCATTCCATGCCGGACAAGTTACTGATGCACCACTATTAATTGTAAACGTAGAATATCTTGGAACGCGAATTACCTGAGTATTACAGGATGATGTATAACTTTTTCGCAAACCGGCAGTAAGATTAATAGTAGTTGAATTAGGAACACCTGCTACTTCTGCAAATTCATAATACCCACTATTGTTATAAGAACTTACATTACCATATCCTGAGTTATTGGAAGTACTTACTGATGCACCCTGCATTTGTATAATCATCACCAGTTCCCCTGCAGCAAGGTTCGCCGCAAATCTTGAATTAGAATTCAGAGCAGATGATGCAACAGTAATTGATGTTGATGCTGATGATACGTCAGTTGCAAGAGTTGTATATTCATTAAGAATAACATTACTCGTGCTTACAGTTTTTGTTCCGTGAAAACCAGCTGCCCCTAAAGAGTTAGTGCTGCTTCCAACATTTATTATATATATACCAACGGCAGTAGTTAATAAAAGTGATGCTGATACTACCAGTATTCTGGTCTTTAATATTTGCTTTTGACGTGCGATTAATGTTGGCCTTTTCATCATAGTGTATAAAGTAACAAGTACCTTCTACGCCATGTGGTTCGTGATGTTTCATTTACAGGGCACTAAACCTGGATTCTCATTGCCATTAATACCGATAGCGGTATAGTCAGATTATCAAAACCTCTTGTACTCACAGCTTCAGCAACCGATGCTACTGCTGCGAGCAATACCGTTTTACGAAGGATAAGTTCAGGAGGAAGACTCGTCATCAGAGTAAACATAAATGCTGCTATTGCAAGTGCTGCCAGGAAAAAAGCAAATGTTCCACTTAGTGTTTTATGATTATACCTTACAATAAAACTTCCAAGAGGCCATCTTTTACCAATCAAGGCTGCTACAGGATCGCAGATTGCAAGTGTAAGCACGGGCAGATAAAAGCAAAGCAGATTATTATTTAATTTAAAACAAACAAAACAAATAAAGATGGATGCAGGATATAATATACTTCCGGAAGAAGGTCTGTCAATTTGATTTATTGACGGAAGAAGTTCTGCTTTAATGCTTATATATAATATGACACCAAAAATGCTGCATAAAACAAACACAGAAATTATTTCACTTAGCAGAATAGGAAACAGTAAGGTGAGAATTCCTGTTCCAATATGTACAAGCTTACGCGTAAATTCCGTTCTTACAGAATACTTTCTGTAAAGCAATTCTGCCACAGCAAAAAGCAACAGAAACATAACCGATAACAATGCTGAATTAAATATATCGTTTTCCATAATCTTTTTGATTGAATGAGGAGCTATTTACTTCTACCGAATTTACGGTGTGCAGCAGTAAAGTGACCGGCTGCAAGTGCCGCTGCAATCGATAATTCTCCGGCAAGAACAAGTGCTCCGCATATCTCTGCAAATTTTCTTGACTTTCCTTCCCCGTAGCAATCCATAATTCCAAGACATTCCCGTTGCGTAGGTAAGGATGTCCCTCCGCCTACTGTACCAACTATTAAATTCGGAAGAGTAACACTTGCATATAAACCATCATCAGATGTAACTTCCATTCTTGTAATACCAACTGATGCTTCTGCAACACATGCAGCATCCTGCCCGGTTGCAATAAACAAAGCTGCAAGACCATTGGCATAATGTCCCTGCGCTCCTATTGAACCACTTTGCACAACACCGATTGTAGAAGTCTGCCAGTATTCGGCCATGTTTTTCGGTGTTGATTTTAAAATTTCAAAAACAACTTCTTTACTTAATTCTACTTCTGCTGTTACCTTTTTACCTCTTACACCATTAAACGAACTTGCCGTTGCCTTTTTATCGCCGGAATAATTACCTTCTATAAACCATATTACAGGTTGTGCAGGTGCATTTGCGATTATATATTGACAGATAGCATCAGTACAAAGTGTAACCATATTTTGTCCTGATGCATCACCGGTTTGATATTCAAAAGTTAATATAAGATGATTGCCTTCAATATTTGTAATCATATCAGCATACTGTGCATATCTGCTGCTCTGTGAAACAATATTCTTAAATTCTTCCTCCTGTTTCAACACCCATATTAAAAATGTTCCGAGATCTGCAAGGCTGCTGAATTTAAAAACAGGACTTCTGCGCACTCCTTCAATCAAACACAATGAAGTAATTCCACCACACAACCTGCTTGCTTTTGCTCCTCTGTGATAAGAGGCAACCAATGCACCTTCTGTTGTTGCAAGAGGTATATAATAATCACCACGTGCGGCGGATCCGGTAATATGTAATGGTCCTGCAATTCCAACAGGCATCATTGCCATTCCAATAAAATTTTCAATATTTCCATGAGGAATACCAACATCTTTTATTTGCAAATCACCGCTAATAAAATCAAGCGATTCGTTACTGATTTCTCTGATTTTCCTGCGCCGTGATTCAACATCACCTTTAATAAAATTCAGTTCTGCTTCCTTATCACAAGGTATTACTTCATTTTTCTTATTGCATATTTCTTTGATCAGTTCATCCGTATCATGTACAGTATTGAGCACATGAAGGGCGTTCAATGTCTTAGTGTTGGTTGATGACATAATAATTATTTTAGTAAGTGGTTTGGAGAAAAATGTAAATCCGCATTAACTAATATCCTGCCAAAAAAATAAAATAAATTTTCAATGGCATCGAAATTGTTAATCGGCGACGCATGCATCAAAAAGAAAAAAGACTCACCATTCCGAACCTGCTTTCATTCTACAGATTAATAACTTTTCCAATTATTTTATGGCTCCTGTTTACTGGTGATGAAAAATTATTCATAACTTTATTCTGCATAAATCTTATTACTGATATACTTGATGGATGGATAGCCCGCACTTTCCATATGCAGACTGTATTCGGCGCCAGGCTTGATTCTCTGGCTGATACAGGATCGGTTTTACTTGCAATAACAGGATTGATAGTATTTCATCAAGGCTTTGTATCAGAGCATTCTACTGTGCTGTTTTTACTGCTGATTTTATATATATTACCTTATCTTATTTCCTTAATACGATTTAAAATAATTCCCGGATTACATTTATATTCCGGCAAGATAACAGGATATGTTCAGGGCATATTTTTCTTTTCATTTTTTTTATGGGGATATGCTTCCTGGTTTTTTTATCTTACAATTTTAATCAGTTGTCTTTCGTATGTGGAAGAAATTATTCTGCTCTCTATTGTCAAAGAATTATCTACTGATGCAAAAAGTATTTTTCATTTCCGGAAAAATAAAACCACGCAATAATGCAGTTTACACTAATTATAATAACTATATATTTTCTTACCGGAGCTTTTGCAATCAACAGGATAAATCACAAACATCCTGAAAAAAGAAAAGAAAATATCCTGAAATATATTACTTACCTTCTATTAGTAACAGGAATGATCGCCTGTATACAAAACTTCCTGTTGCCCTATATCTGTTTTATAATTATATATATTGGCCTTTATGAAATAATAAAAGCAGGAACCAATCAGAAATCATTCTCATTAAAAACCATTTCTGTTTCAATTCTGTTATATCTTCTCATAACAATACCCTTTTTTCTATTCAGCAGTAAGGTGCAAATGACGGAACAGCTCTTTATTTATATAATTGTATTTGTATTTGATGGTTTCTGCCAGATTACAGGTCAGCTTGCGGGAAGAAATAAACTTGCACGCAGAATCAGTCCCGGTAAAACGGTGGAAGGACTTGCAGGAGGATTAACTGCCGCCTTAGTAACAGGAATTGCAATCAATCCAATCGTCGGGTTTCCTATTCCTGCACTCTTAATAATTACACTCCTTATCTGCATATCATCACTTGCAGGAGATCTGCTTGCATCCTTTTATAAAAGAAAAACAGGTATCAAAGACTATGGAAATATAATTCCAGGACATGGAGGAATACTTGATCGTTATGATAGTTTTATAATGGCAGGAGGTTGCTATTATTTAATCACTCTGTTTTATAAAACTCTACCTATTTCTCTAAGTTAAAGGATATTCATTTTCTTTGTGCCCTGCATTACAACAGCTGCAGTTTCTAAATTCACTTATGCAAAAAAAGAACATTACTATAATTGGCGGTGGCAACCTTGGAAGTGCAATGGCGCAGGGATTACTACAAAAAAAATTCTGTTTGCCTGAACAGATAACTGTTACTAAGCGGAATCCTTCAACACTTACATCCCTGCAGGAAAAGGGCATTAAAGTAACGGGTGATAATGTTGATGCTGTAAAAAATGCCGACATCATCATTCTTGCTGTAAAACCATTTCAGGCAAAAGAAGTATTAGACGCTATAAAAGATCATTATAAAAATTCAGATGTTCTGGTGTGTTCTGTTGTAACAGGATTTACTCTTGAACAAATAAAATCTTCTTCTCCTTCAACTATTTCCATCGTGCGTGCTATGCCGAATACTGCTATTGCAATTGGTGAAAGCATGACGTGCCTTTGTACAACTTCCATTAAAGAAGACCAAAAACTATATATAGAATCTCTGTTTAATCAACTGGGCAAAGTTGTTTTTATCAATGAAGGATTAATGGATGCTGCAACCGTGCTTGGAGCCTGTGGTATTGCTTATGCTTTACGTTTCATCAGAGCAAACATACAGGGAGGAATTGAAATTGGTTTTGATGCGGCAACGGCGACTTTAATTGCATCACAAACAGTAAAAGGAGCAGCAGAATTACTTATACAAACAGGCCATCATCCGGAGCAGGAAATTGATAAAGTAACTACACCAAAGGGTTGTACCATTGCAGGTTTAAATGAAATGGAACATCAGGGCTTCAGCTCTTCACTGATAAAGGGTATTACAGTTTCCTTTCAAAAAATAGGAAAATAAAAAATCAACGGATCCCCAAACTGTCAAGTTCTGAAATAGTAATTCCGGGAGGCATAATATTCTTTTTTATTTTTTCAGAAACAAATTCTCCGGCTTTCTTTGCATCACTTTCAGAAGCAAAAGAATTATTGCCGGCCACTGCAGGGATATGTGGCTGATGAATATATAATTTATCATTTACATATATATCATAACCAAAACCATTATCTCCCTGCTCTGTGCTTTTAAAAACCTTTACATAAGTATTCTGAGGAAGCGTTTCTTTTTCAGCAGGCTGTGCAGCAATTTCATTATTTACTTCAACAGAATCAACTGAAGAATTTACAGCTGAATTATCCTTTGAATTTTTACAGGATGATACACTAAAAGTGAGAAAAACAAGAAATGAAATAAGTTCTGATTGGTATTTTGATTTCATAATTTAAAGAAGGATACTGATAAAAATAATTTATTACTCTTTTCTATATATTAACGTTTGTGCGGAATAATTTAATTGCAATTGCCAGCAATACAATTCCAAATACTTTTCTGATGATACTGATCCCTGCTTTACCAAGCAGTTTCTCCAATGGCTGAACAAGACGTAATACAATATAAATTACAACTGTGTTTAATAATATTCCTACAAGAATTGTTTCCAGGTTATATTCTGCACGAAGCGAGATCAAGGTTGTCATTGTTCCGGTACCTGCAATCAGGGGAAAGGCAATTGGAACAATAGACGCTGTTTCCGGAATATCATCTTTATATAAACGCACCCCTAAAATCATTTCAATTGCAAGAAAAAAGATAACCAATGCACCGGCTATTGCAAATGAAGAAACATCAATTCCTATTATTTTAAGTATGCTTTCTCCGAGATAGAGAAACACTACCATGATTATCAATGATACAATCGTTGCTTTCTCCGCATGTATTTTCCCGACTTTTAATCTTGTTTCAATAATTACTGGTAAAGAGCCAATAATATCAATTACGGCAAACAGAATCATTGAAACAGTTAAGACTTTCTTAAAATCGAGATCCATGAAATAAAATTTAGTAAGTACTAGCTGTTACATTTATAAAATGAATGCAGTCTCCACTTTCTCCTTTCCTTAAACCAGCTTAAATGTCTCCAGGAATTTTGTTGTATAGTTTCCTTTTCTGAAATCTTCATTCTGCATCACCTGCATATGAAAAGGAATAGTGGTTTTTACACCTTCAATAATAAACTCACTCAATGCACGCTCCATGGTCTGAATTGCTTCTTCTCTTGTTTGCGCCATGGTGATAACTTTAGCAATCATACTATCATAATAAGGAGGAATAGTATAGCCACTATATATATGTGAGTCAACACGTACACCATGTCCTCCCGGCTGATGATAAGTAGTTATTCTGCCTGGTGAGGGACGAAAATCATTGTAAGGATCCTCTGCATTAATACGGCATTCAATAGCACACATTGCCGGAATATGATTCTTACCACTTATAGGAACACCAGCTGCAATTTTAATCTGTTCCTTTATCAGATCATAGTTTATTACTTCTTCTGTTACCGGATGTTCTACCTGAATACGTGTGTTCATCTCCATGAAATAAAACTTCCCATGTTTATCAACTAAAAACTCCACGGTACCAACACCTTCGTAGTTTGTAGCAAGTGCTGCTTTTATCGCAGCATCACCCATTTCTTTGCGCAGTTTATCTGTCATGAAAGGAGAAGGAGTTTCCTCCAGCAACTTCTGATGACGACGTTGTATAGAACAGTCACGTTCGCTGAGATGACATGCTTTTCCGTACTGATCACCTGCAATCTGTATTTCAATATGACGTGGCTCTTCTATATATTTTTCCATATACATATCGCCATTGCCAAATGCTGCTTCTGCTTCTTTAGATGCGGAATCAAAATTATGCTGCAACTCCTCTTCTTTCCATATAATGCGCATTCCTCTTCCGCCACCACCTGCTGTTGCTTTTATAATTACAGGATAACCAATTTTCTTTGCATCTTTTTTTGCATCGTTGATATCAGTAATCAAACCTTCTGATCCCGGAACACATGGTACGCCTGCCCGTTTCATAGTATCCTTCGCATTCGATTTATCACCCATTGAATCGATCATTTCCGGACTGGCGCCAATAAATTTTATTCCATGTTCTTTACAGATCGCAGAAAATTTAGAATTCTCCGAAAGAAAACCATAACCAGGATGTATTGCATCAGAGTTGGTTATTTCTGCTGCTGCAATAATTCGCGGCATGTTAAGATATGAATCACGACTTTGTGGTGGACCTATACAAACTGCTTCATCAGCAAAACGTACATGCAGACTTTCTTTATCTGCTGTGGAGTAAACAGCAACAGTGCGAATTCCCATTTCCTTACAGGTGCGTATGATCCGTAAAGCAATCTCTCCTCTGTTGGCAATCAATATTTTTTTAAACATAGAATCAATTTGAAGATTTGAAATTTGTAACCCTGAACAGGATTTTTCTCTTGTTCAACATTTCGAAAATCAAATCAGGATTTAACTGGGATCAATAAGAAATAATGGCTGATCGTATTCTACTGGTGTTGCATTATCAACAAGCACCTTTACTATTTTACCTTTATATTCTGATTCAATTTCATTAAAAAGTTTCATTGCTTCAATAATGCAAAGCACTTTTCCCGGTTGAATTTCATCACCAACTGCAACAAAATTTGGTTTGTCAGGAGAGGGTGTACGATAAAATGTTCCGATCATCGGAGATTTTATAGTGATATACTTTGATTCCTCACTTGCTTTTGGCGTTACAGGAGCAGTCGCAACAGGGGCCACTGCCATCGGTGCAGAAGCTGAAACAGCCGGAGCAGAAATGTACTGATCAGTTCTTGCAGGGAAAGCATTTTTTATAGTGATCTTAATTTCCTTCATCTCGAGACTTACCTCACTCACACCAGACTTCGATACAAACTTGATAAGTTCTTCTATTTCCTTTTTATTCATAACAGGAATTTTTATGGTTGATACTGAATAACAGCCGCTGTTTAACAGTATGGCTGATAAGAACAGGACGAATATACAGAAAAAGGGAAAAGGCTGGATTTTATGTATTTTGATGGTTATTCAAGCCTGTTTTAAGCCCGATTTCCGATAATTCCATCCATTTTGGAAGGATTTTAAAAATCACAACATCTTGCAAAAATCATCCAGAAGGTGATTTACCTGCTTCAGCGTTTCACTATCTGTAATTATTGAACGCTCATTGATTTTTGTTTTTGCAAATGAAATCAACAGTTGTGTTTGTTGTGTCATTCGCGCTTCAATAATATGCAACGTCTCCAGTAAGGAGCGATGACCTTTTTCTCCCATAGAAGACGCTGTTATCAGGGCAACAGGTTTACTGGAAAATTCCATTGAAGAAACTGTCCAATCAATGGCATTCTTCAATGTTCCGGGAACACCCATTGCATATTCAGGAGTGCAGATTAATATTCCATCTGCTTCTTTTAATTTATTTCTAAAAAAGACAACCGGCGCAGGAGGTTGTTCTGTGTCATGATCGGGATTAAATGGTGGAAGAGATGCAAGTTCTGTAAAGATTTCCATCGTTACAGTTTCATCCAGCAACATACTAATTGCTTTCAGATAATTCAAATTGGTAGATGCCATTCGTGTGCTGCCACAGATGGCTATGATTTTTTTTCTATCATTCATAAAATCAGGAAATCCCAATTATATATATTAACATCAGAAACCAACAAAGTCATTTCACTTATACACACGACCTACTCTTGTTATTATCGGAAATGTTATAGCTTGAACATCCTTCCAGCTTTTTTTTAAATCAGAGTGAATTAAGTCCAGCGGATTTTCCCCTTTTGCTTTTAGATAATGATTAACTCCGGACCATGTTCCCAGGTATCCGATGAACTGATCAACGTTCCACTGCTGAATAAATGCATACGGCTTTAAATTAATTTCTTCAAACGGAAAAGGAATGGTTTTATAGCCGGCATCAATATAACGACGTTCTTCATCCCAGTAAGGCCCTGTAGTTACTTCATAAAAATCAGCAACGATACGATCTACCTCTTCATTTACTTTGGGCATACCGTAACCTGTTGCAGCCAGTATTCCATTATTGCGGATGGTTCTTCTCACTTCATTATAAAACCTATCAAAATCAAACCAGTGAATAGCCTGTGCAACGGAAATGAGATCAAAACTATTATCTTCAAATTCCGTTTCTTCAGCTCGTTGTACCGAATAATTTATTTTTTCATTTTTTATTGCATGCTGTATCTGTTCCTTGCTGATATCAGTTGCAGTAACCTTATCAAAATACTTCGCCAACTGAACTGCAAACTGACCATTGCCAGTACCCACATCCAATGCTGACTCTCTTCGTTTAACCAGATTTGAAATTTCTACAAAAAGTTCAGCAGGATAATGCGGGCGGAATTTTGCATACTGCTTGGATACAGAGGAAAAATTATCTTTCATACTGCAAAGGTAGTTCGGAGTGATTAGTTCGGAGTTCGGAGTAATACTTTTTTTATTCACAGTGAGCTCTGCGTAAAAAGTTTGAAGCTGTTAGTTCGGAGTAAAAATTTTTTCCTCTGCGAGCTCTGCGGTTCTCCTATTTAACTCTGTGTGAAATTTTATTTTATTCTGTTCAGAAAAATTATTCTACTCTTGATGATTTTTGTTTCACGCAGAGGTCGCTGAGGAGCTGAGGAACGCAGAAGGAATTAAAAATTATAAATTCAAAATTATAAATTAGTTTTCTTTATTTTGAATTATAATTTTCTGAATATAGTTTGTGCTATTACTATTCACTACACACTGATAAATCCCTGGTTGCAGTTGTGGAATCTGTATTTCTGTTTTTAATGAAGATGTGTTGATTGTTGTTGTGTAAACAGCTCTTCCCATCATATCAAAAAATAATATGTCTGCTTTACCAATGATTTCTGATGATGCAATATGCAGTACCGATCCGGAAGCAACTGGATTTGGATAAATAGAAATACTATTATTTTTTTGATGATGTTCTGCAACACTGGAAACAGCATCAACAGTATTACTTGCAGTATTTGTTACAACAGGAGTATTAAAATCAAAATAAATATACGCTGTGTTATTAATCTGTGTTCCTGCGGGAAGATTCCTGTTTGGTTTTACTTTATACTGAATATATCCATGACTTGCAGGTTCATCATTCGTGCTGTCAGGAAGATTAATATTCGGGAAATTAAATCTCACCACATTTCCAATCACCTGTACAATTGGTTCATGACTGTAAGCTAATAACTGAATGCTGCTTTCATCAACATCATTATCCAGTGTATCAAGAATATATATGTGTTGTGCAGGAGCAGTTCCTGTGTTTTGAAAACGGATTGTATATGTTAACCATTCCTGTGTTGAATCAATCGCACCAACAGGACTTACTTCTTTATCATTCGGATCGTAACTGTTAGCTACATTAAAACAATGAGAATAAAAATTATTCGATGGATTATTATCTCCTGCAGTTGGAGTAACACTCACATCAAAACAAACCTGCTGACCGATTTGTGCTGTAGTATCTGTATGAACAACAAAAGAAAAATCAGAATTGAAATTAACAGTTCCAAAATCAGGAATGGAATAAATTAGTGTGTCTCCATTTACTATTGGAGTTAATGCACCTGGTATTGCGTTTATATAGTATGCAGGACCGTTGATAATAACACTTACAGTTCCACTAATTCCTGATGCACAATGCAAGTTATATTGATTGCTTAAATCACCTGCTAAAATTTTTACTGTTGCAATGTTTGCTGGACGGAATTGACCAGAGGAT
>JBDTVD010000024.1:0-21396 GCA_040007375.1 Bacteroidota bacterium
GCATTCCTCTTTCAAATGCACTCTTGTAACATTCTTCAAAAACAATATGCAAAGGTGTTTCACGGAACTTTGTAATGTTGATAGAAACCTGTGCAACACCATATTCTTCAATATACCAACCGATTGCTTTTACACCTTTTAATTTTCCGGGAATACGAATTTCATTTCCACCTGCATCTAAAATTTTCTTTCCTTTTTCATCTGTCTTAATTCTTCCTGCTTCCCGTATATCAAATGCAATGGAGTTGGCACGCTTTACAGATTTTGAATTCAGATTTACATTGTATGCTATTAAAAAATCACGTGCACCAATTACTGTTGCTCCATGTCGTGCAGGAAATTCACCTGGACCAAAATCCGGTTTCCACTCTGGTAATCCAATCTTTTTTGAAAAGCCTTCATACTCACCGGCACGTATTACAGAAAGATTATTTCTTGCTTTATCGGGTTGTGCTTCTTCATATAAATAAACAGGAATCTTTAATTCTTCACCAACACGCTCACCCAGTTTTTTACTCCATGCAGCAGTTTCTTCCATCGTAATATTTGCAACAGGAATAAACGGACAAACATCAGTTGCTCCCATGCGTGGATGTTCACCTTTGTGTTTACTCATATCAATCAACTCAGCAGCTTTACTGATTCCGCGAAATGCAGCTTCTACTACTTGTTGTGGTTCACCAACTATTGTTACTACTGTTCTGTTTGTTGCTTTTCCGGGATCCACATTCAACAATAAAATACCATCCACTGATTCTATTGCATCAGTAATATGTTTGATAAGTTCCATATCACGTCCTTCACTGAAGTTAGGAACACATTCTATAAGTTGCTTCATTTTTTTTAGTATCAAGTATCAAGTAGCAAGTATCAAGACTTAAATTTTACTATCAGGATAATAAATTTTCTATTCAAAAGTTTTCATTGGCTAATTATCAAATTGGCTAATTGGCTAATTGGCTAATTAATTTTTCACCTCATCACTTAATCACCTCATCACTTAATCACCATATTCCTCGCTTTTATATAATCTGTAACAAGATACGAAACCAGCTTTCCGGTTTTTAAATCTGTTTTAATGTGTGATAATACAGGTGCTGCTTCTGCAATGTGAAAATAAGGAATTTTGCAGGAAACGGCTGCTTTGTGAATGAAACGTCGTGCTTCAATTGTACTGATGCCACTGGATGTTTTTGCACTTGATGGAATATTCTGAATGGCATCGAGATCTATTTCTAATCCTGTATAACCATCAGCAGTAAATGCAATGCTGTTTGATAATGCTTCTTCAAATGATAATTCTTCTCTTATATAAATTTCTTCAAATGTTGTGTAGTGAATACGATCTGTATGTTTGTTGAGTTCTTCTAAAACTATTTGTGTATTATAGGATTCATGCAAACCAGTCATGCTGTATTTTGATAAAATATTTTCATTAAAAGCATAACTGAAAGGATTACCACTATGTCTTCCTTCTAACAATCTGAAATCACTATGTGCATCGCAATTCATTACATTGATTGCAGCAGTTTTAATTTTTCCTGTATTATATAAACCCAATGCTGCACCTTTAATACATGGATAAGCATTGTTATGTCCACCACCAATGATAATTGCTTCTTTTCCACTTTCAATAATCTGACGGATTACCGGAGCAACTGCATCATCAATTTCTGCAACCATATTACGCGCAGTTGCAAGATCCTCTTTTTTATGAAAGTCAAGATTCTTTGCAGCATTCATCACATCTGTAAAATCAATATGACCTAACACCAGTAATTCTTCACCTGTTAAAAAATGATTGCTTTGTGTATTGAGTAACGTATTCAAAACAGGAAGCCATGCACTGTATGTTCCACCTCTTCCTCCGTTTGCACGAACACCGATATCTTCCGGTAATCCAAGTAAAACATATTTACAATTATTCTGAGAAAGTACATCTGCAAAATTCTCATTAATTCCCCAGGGAAGTGACTTTACTTTCTCGCCCAGTTTTACTTCTCCTGAGCGTTTACGTAATAACGTATCTATATATAACCGGTCGTAGGTTACCAGCTTCATCAATTATTCTTTTTTAATGTTACACCATCAACAATTATTTCTTCCACTAAATTACTTCCGAAAGAATAAGGAAGATAAGCAAGTGATGGAACCGGCTTCGTAATAATGATATTTGCTTTCTTTCCAATTGCCATACTTCCCAGTTGATCATTCACATTCATTGCAGCAGCACTGTTAATGGTTACTGCATTCAATGCTTCTTCCGGTGTCATTTTATATAATACACAACACAATGCCATCATCAGTTGCATGTTTCCTGTAGGACTGCTTCCCGGATTATAATCACTGGCAACAGCAACACACAATCCTTTTTCAATCATGGTGCGTGCAGGTGGTTGTGGAAGCTGCAGAAAAAATTGTGCTCCTGGAAGTAATGTTGGAATCACAGTTGATGATGCAAGTAAATTAATTTCTTCCTCCTCTAAATATTCCAGGTGATCCACACTTACTGCATTCACAGCAACACCAGCCTGAACACCACCGGAACGACTGAGCTGGTTAGCATGCACTTTCGGACGAATATTATATTTCAATGCAGCACGTAAAATTTTTTCTGTTTCTTCCTGTGTAAAATAATTCTGCTCGCAGAATACATCACAATAATCTGCCAGACCTTCATCAGCAATTACAGGAAGCATAACATCAATAATATGTGCTATATATAAATCCTTTTTATCTTTAAATTCAGGAGGAACAGCATGCGCACCCAGAAAAGTTGATTTAATTGTGAGAGGAGAAATTTCTTTAATCTTACGAATTACACGAAGCATCTTCAATTCACTTTCCAGTGATAATCCATATCCGCTTTTAATTTCAATAGCTCCTGTTCCCAATGAAATCTGTTCGTCAATTCGTCTTAATGCATTCTCCAGTAAAAGTTCTTCACTTGCTTCTCTCAGTTTTGCTGCTGAATTTAAAATGCCGCCACCACGTGCTGCAATTTCCTGGTAAGTTAATCCGCGCAAACGATCATTAAACTCTCCTTCGCGTGATCCTGCATAAACAATGTGTGTATGTGAATCACAAAAAGCAGGCATTACAATTTTTCCTGTTGCATCTTTCACTTCGGCATTATCAACATCAGGTAAACCTGCTTTCATCTCCCCATAACTATGTATCACTCCATCACGAACAAGCAACCATGCATCATTGATTGCAGGCACAACACTCATTGCTTTTCCTTTAACAGGATTTTGTTCAATCTGTAATAACGATTGTATATTTTTTATCAGAAGTGATTTTGTCATCTTAAATTATGATTTTCTGATGTTACGGAATCCGGAAAGAATTAACAGCAATGCAATAACTATATATAATAACGCACCGTATTTCCGGAAATCTCCCCAATAATGCAAACCTATAATTCCAAGTACAATTCCTTCAGCAAAATAAATTACTGCACCGGTTAGATGATATTTTGTATTCAGCACAGGAAGAACGGTAACAATGGAAAGCATTACAACTCCTGTTATTAAATAAAACCACGGAAAATTATACGCACTGTCTAATTGCCTGATGCCTTCCATTAATACCAGCAGTGATGCTGTAAACTGCAGAATTTTAAAAACTGTTGGTTTCATAGTTGAATAAGGCTGGCAAAGAACGTGAAAAGGAAGTTATTTTCCATATCAGAATTATAATTTGAATTTTGATATACGAAATCTGTACTCGGCTTGTATGCCTTACGGCATTGTCAAACACACAAGGCCAGCGCCTGCTCCAAGGGCCGCAGTGGCCCCGTTCCGCTGGTTCAATTGGGTTTTAGTGCATCATGGCTTTTCAAAGAGTGATAATTATTCATATCATCATATATATTCTATGAGCAAAAGTTTTCATCACTAAAACACAGATTTCACCATCAGAACTGGTATCGTTGCTTTCGCCAGTTTTTTTGCTACTTGATACAAATTACTAACTCAAGCGAAAGCAACAATCCCAGTTTCGGTAGTGCAACCTTGGTATTTGCGATAGTAGTAAATAGTTTGAAAACCGTAAAAGCTAATTAAATGCACAGAGAAGGAACTATTCACAACAGCAAGCAAAGACCCAGTTGCAACTATCGGAACGTGGCCTTGCCGGCCTCGGGAGGCAGTGAGAGCCTTGTGTGAATGATTATGCCGTAGGCATGCAAAGCGGAGTACAGTTTTATCGGACCAAAATTCAAAAGCGCAATTACTAATGAAACTTCTCAACGTTCACTTCACATGCAATTCTAATTTATCCTTATACAGCTTTATATATTCTTCCATTTTCGATCTTCTGTACTGCATCACCCAGCGAGGATGCGGAAGCGGCTCAATGTGTTTGAATAATTGCAGCTCTTCATTTAACAAAGTAAAGTACTTCATATTAACCCCTTCACCGAGGCAAAATGCGGTTTCCTGCAATGCACCTGCTTTCACCTGTGCTTTTAAAGTGGTCTCGATAAATGACTTTGCATTATGAAATAATTCTTTCGAATCATAGTAATTCAGGTTCTTGCCATGTTGGGTAAATCCTAACGGACAAATTGCTGTTAGAAAAAAATGCTGATAAAAATATTTCACACCACCAAAGGCAGCAATGAAACGATAAATGAAATCAGAGGACAATTCCGGCTTGTGTGGTAAGTTATGCTCAATGCCACACATTTCTTGCAGTCGTAACGGATCGGTAAACGGAATGCCTGTAACACCACCACCAAACCGTCCCGGATTAATTCCGAAGATGTATGTCCGTGGCATATTATCACTATAAAACTTTTTATAAAATGCAGAGAGCAACCTCCATGCTTCGCGCCGTTTAAAAGGATGCATCATCTCCACACCTTCAGGCAGTTTAAATTCCGGCTGCAGGTTTTTATAGAAGTGAAGGATGCGATCAGCAAAAGTGTTCATGTTGATAAAAGAATGTTTAAGAGACGAAAGATCGCAAATCTACTTTTAAATTTATGCCGTGGATTATATAGAACTGAATTGCAGGGTGAATCCTGTGGATCCTTTTGTGGAAATTGTTATTGCACGACTTTCAGAAATCGGATATGAAATGTTTGAGGAAACGGAAGATGGTGTGAAAGCTTATATCGGTGCTTCTCTTTTTACTGATGAATACCGGAATGCATTTGATGATCTGAAAGATACTGTCACAATTACATTTGAAGATCAACTCATTCCTTATCAAAACTGGAATGCTGTGTGGGAAAGTAATTTTGAACCGGTGATTCTTGCTGATCAGGTTTATATACATGCTCTGTTTCATCCTGTGCGTCCGGAGTTTAAATATTCAATTGTCATTCAGCCGAAGATGGCATTTGGTACCGGTCATCATGCAACAACTTCACTGGTGATGGAGCAAATGCTGAAAATGGATTTCAAAGGGAAGTTGGTGATGGATATGGGATGTGGTACAGGAATACTGGCTATTCTGGCGAAAATGCTGGGTGCAACGGAGATCACTGCTGTTGACAATGATCCAATTGCAGCGGAAAATGCAAAGGAGAACTGCAGTAGTAATAATGCAGAAATGATTCATGTAATGCATGGTGATGCTTCAGCATTTGAGTTGAATAAATTTGATGTGATTTTGGCTAATATCAATAGAAATATTTTACTGGCTGATATGACTACGTATGTTAACGGATTGAAAAGTAATGGCTTTCTGCTGATGAGCGGATTCTATACAGATGATATACCAATGCTGGCAGCAACTGCGTTATCATTGGATCTCTCGGAAGTTTCACGCACTGAAAAAGATAAGTGGTGTTGCCTGGTTTACCGGAAAAATAATTGAGCAGATGTTTATATATAATAAGATGCGACTGATTTTCATTTTAACATTTATATGTGCAGGATTAAATGTACAGGCACAACAATATCCAAAGTCATTCAGTGCTGATCCTGCCAAATGGTTTAAGGAGATGAAAGAATTTCTTGTTGATGCAAACAAGGATGATGCAAAAGATTTAATGGAAAAGTTTGAACCTGTGTGGCTGCAGGGAAAATTAACATCTGCACAACAAACGCAGGTTATTGATGTAAGTAATGCCATGCTGAAGAAAAAACTCCAGGCCTTTCCTCAGTTTGCTGATTATATTAATGCTTTGATTGGATTTACTACTTCCGGACAAAGTGCTGAAGCATTTATCAAGTGGCATCAGAGTCTGGATAAAATGCTTGCAGGAAAAACAAGATTGTTCAGTGATTATATAAAGACATGTTCAGGATTATTTGCTGATAATACTTTTTATGAATCTTCTTCCACAAAATGGAGATCTACATCATCCACTTATATATTTGAATACGACAGCATGCCTTTCATCACATTTGCAAATACGGATGTTGTATGTACTGCAAAAGGTGACAGCTCTGTTATATATGGTATAAAAGGAGTTTACTATCCGTTACTGAAAAAATTTATTGGTACAGGTGGTAAAATGTACTGGACACGTGCAGGAATTCCAGAGAGCGAAACGTATGCGGAATTGCGACAAACAACAATTGATGTTACAGGTGCTGATTATGTAAGTGACAGTGTTACGTTTTATAATAAGAAGTTTTTTAAATCACCATTGAAAGGAAGAGTTACTGATAAGATTCTTGCCAATATAACTCCTGAAACTGCATCTTATCCACGCTTCGACAGTTATGTTCTTACACTCGATATTAAAGAACTGATTAAAGATGCTGATTATCGTGGTGGTTTTTCTATGCATGGAAATAAAATGATTGGCTCAGGAACAAAAGATCAGAAAGCTACTCTTATATTTAAGAGAAATAATAAACCATTCCTAATTGCATCAGCCAGGAGTTTTGTAATTCGTCCTGACAGAATTAGTGCTGATAATACTTCTATATTAATTAAGTTTGATAAAGATTCTATTTCACATCCTGGTTTACTGTTTAAATATATAAATAAAGACAGGCAATTGAGTCTGGTACGGAATGCTGAGACAGGTATTCAAATGCCGTTCTTCAATTCATTTCACCAGATGGATTTAATGGTAGATGCCATTTACTGGAAAATTGATGATCCGATAATGGAACTGAAGATGATTACCGGTGCAGGTGAAAGTAAAATGATTCTGGAGTCTATCAGTCTGTATTCTGATTTCCGTTTTGAAAAAATTCAGGGAATGTCGGATGTAAGTCCGCTTTTTATGCTGAAGCAATATGCCGAACGTAACAGCAGAACGATATTCATTCCTGATCTTGCAAAATATCTTAAGGTGAATGAAACCAATGCACGGTCTCTGATATTTTTCCTGGCAGAAAAAGGATTTGTAAATTTTGATGCTGAAACTGATGAAGCTGTAATCAATGACAAATTATATTATTATCTGGCAGCAAGAAGTAATAAAACAGATTACGATAAACTCGAAATTGAATCTGTTATTGATGCAATACCAAATGCAAAACTGAACCTGTTAAATTTTGATCTCGATCTGCAGGGTGTTTCCAGGATTATGATCAGTGATTCACAAAGTGTATATATAGTTCCTTCCGAACAACAGGTGAAACTGAAACAAAACCGTGACATGGAATTTTCAGGAAGGATACATGCAGGGAAGTCGGATTTCTTCGGAAAGAAATTCGCATTTAACTATGAGAAGTTTTTATTTACTCTGGAAAATGTGGATTCTGTAAGATTGAAAGTGGAAACCGGCGAGCTGGATGAAAAAGGAAAGCCCATTCTTACTCCCTTAAGAAGCACACTGCAGAATGTAAGCGGTACATTGTATATCGATAGTCTGAATAATAAATCAGGACGAAAGAATTTTCCCCGTTATCCGATATTCGTCAGTGAAAAAGAATCCTACGTTTATTACGATCATCCATCTATATATAATGGAGTTTACCAGCGTGATAAATTTTATTTCAAGATGGATCCTTTCACCATCGACAGTCTTGATAATTTTGCAAAGAGTGGTGTTGCCTTCGATGGTGAATTTAATCCTGCAGGCATATTTGCTTCGTCACGCGAAAGAGTTGTGGTGCGACCTGATTATAGTTTTGGTTTTGAAAAAGAAACTCCTGCTGAAGGTCTTGCCGCTTATGGTGGAAAAGGGAAATTTTATGATCATCTTGATTTAAGCTTCCAGGGATTTAAAGGAAAAGGACATATTGATTACCTGAGTTCAACTACACATGCTGAAGAATTTGTTTTCTTTCCTGATTCAGCAACTTCTGCTAAAGCGACGTTTGAATTAAAAGAAGAATCAGTTGCAGGAACAGCATTTCCACAAGCATCCGGTCATAATGTAAACATGAGCTGGCAACCACTCAAAGATTTTATGCTCATTAGTAAACTGAGTGAAAATATTTCCCTGTATAATAAAGCGGTTGACCTGGATGGTAATCTTGTTTTAACAAATAAAGGATTGCGTGGAAATGGAAAGGCACTTTATACAGAATCAGAACTGATGTCGTCAAATTTTTATTTTCAACCTCAGTTATACGGTGCTGATACTGCTGACTTCAACCTGCATTCTGATGATCTTAGTGTAATGGCTATCTCTACAAAAAATGTAAAAGCTAAAATTGATATGGAACGCCGTTTTGGTGATTTTGTATCGAATGGAAAAGGCAGTTATGTAAGTTTCCCTTTAAATCAATATATATGTTATATAGCACAGTTTAAGTGGTTCATGGATAAGAAAGAAGTGGAATTTACGGATGATCCTGCCAATACAAAACTGAATATTCAGGGATCTGATTTTGTCTCTGTAAATCCCTACCAGGATTCTTTGCGGTGGAATGCAGGTGTTGCACGATACAGTCTTGTTGATTATCTCATTAAAGCAAGAAAAGTAAGGGAGATCCTTGTTGCTGATGCATCCATTCTGCCTGATGATTCAGCAACTATTGTAATTGAAAAAAATGCAGTGATGCGTCCTCTTACAGAAGCCACTATTGTAGCGAATACAAGTACCAGGCATCACACTATGTTGCACAGTAATCTTACTATAACTGGTCGTAAAAGTTATTCCGGCTCCGGTAAATATTCTTATACTGATCAAACCGGAACGAAACATTTAATTACTCTAGACAGGATTGGAGTGGATACTTCACTTCAGACGTATGCAAACGGTGTCATTCCTGATTCTCTTAATTTTCAGTTGAGTGCAAATATTCAGTATAAGGGGAAAGTATATATATTGGCAAGTAATCCGTTGTTAAACTTTGATGGTTTTGCACGTGTGAATCACAGTTGTGTGGAATCATTACCTGTTGACTGGTTTAGTTTTAAAGGTGATATCGATCCGAAAGGTGTTAACATTCCTGTGAATCAACCCTTGAATGAAACGAGGAGAAAACTGGCTGTTGGTATTTCATTGAGCAATGACAGTGTTGGTTTTTATCCAACCTTTTTCACACCTAAAAGAAGTGAGCTGGATTCCAATCTTGTTACTGCTGAAGGATTTCTAAGTTTTGATGGAAAGAGTAATATATATAAAGTAGCATCCGTAGAAAAACTGAACAGTCCGGATGAAGCAGGAAACAGTGTGGCACTTGATAATTCAAAATGTACAGTAACAGGAGAAGGTAGTCTGAACCTCGGAGCAAATTTTGGTCAGTTTAAAATTATGACTTACGGTACTGCTGTATATAATACCAACAACGACAGCACTGATCTCGATCTTTTAATGGGACTTGATTTTATTTTTAATGAAGATGCCATAAAAAGTTTTGCAGAAGTGATACAGAACTATCCAACATTACCTCCAACAAAAGATGGAAGACCGGTATGGATCCGTTCCATGCGTTCGATATTGGGAAGAGAAGCTGCGGAGAAATTAACTACAGAATACAACCTGTATGGAGCGCCGAAAAAAATACCTGCACCATTACAACAGACTTTCTTCCTTACAGATGTGAAATTGTATTGGGATAAAACGACACAGTCGTATAAAAGCAGAGGACCCATCGGTGTTGGTTTTGCAGGTAAATCTCCTGTGAGCAGATTGTTGACAGGATATATAGAGATCATTCGCAAGAAAGGTAATGATGCATTTAATTTTTACCTGGAAGCGGATAAGAATAACTGGTGGTATTTTAATTATTCCCGCGGAATCATGCAGTCTATTTCATCCGATACAAAATTCAATGATGCTATTCAGAATATGAAACCGGATAAACGGGTTGCTGATACAAAAGGTGATAAAGCCCCTTATGAGTTCATGCTATCTACGGATAGAAAACGGGCGGAGTTTGTAAAGAAAATGTCTAATAAGTGATGAAGCGAAACGTGATGAAGTGAAGAGGTGTATTTATCAAAATTTTTAAAAACATCATTATACATCTGAATCCGTAATTTAGCATTTAATACAAATATGTACTCCATCACCTCATCACCTCATCACCTCATCACCCCAAAATGTGCGGCATAGCAGGAATCATTTCATTTAACAACAACTCTTCTGATGTGTTGCAGAAGATTGATGCTGCAACAGATTGCCTGAGCAGGAGAGGACCTGATGACAGAGGTATATATATTGACGGACAGGTTGCACTGGGTCATCGCAGGTTAAGTATCATTGATGTGTCGCATGGAGCAGCTCAACCAATGAGTGATGCTTCCGGCCGTTACCATATTATTTTTAATGGTGAGTTTTTTAATTATGCAGAATACCGTCAACAGTTGATTGGAGAAGGAATAAGTTTCCGGACAGGAAGTGATACAGAAGTGCTCCTGAATTTATATATAAAACTGGGACCGGATTTTCTTAAACATGTAAATGGTTTTTTTGCACTGGCGATTTATGATTCATGGAAAAAGACAGTGTTCATTGCACGTGACAGAATGGGAGTGAAACCACTACTCTACTATACCAACGGTGATACATTTTGCTTTGCATCGGAAATGAAGTCGTTGCTGACAATGGGAATTCCGAAAAAACTGAATCGTGAAACCTTACATCTTTATCTGCAACTCAACTATGTTCCTCCTGCACAGAGTATGTTTGAAGATGTGCATAAAGTTGCTCCTGGTTCGTACCTTTTTATCAATATTGCTGATGGTGATGTTCAACATAAAAAATATTACAGCATTCCCTATTCACCGGAAATAAAAAATGCACCTTCCTTTGATAATGCTGCAAAGGAATTTAAATCATTGCTTGACGATGCTGTGCAGAGACGGCTGGTAAGCGATGTTCCGCTTGGTGCTTTTCTGAGCGGTGGACTGGATTCATCAGTGATAGTTGCTCTTGCTGCACAGCATGTAAAAATATTGAATACTTATTCCATAGGTTTTCGTGATGATCCTCATTTTGATGAAACACATTTTGCAGAAATGGTTGCAGTAAAATATAAAACCAATCATCATGTTTTCAAACTCAGCAGTGATGATATGCTGGCTGCTGTGTTTGATGTGCTGGATTATATAGATGAACCGTTTGCCGATTCTTCCGCATTGAATGTATATATATTAAGCCGTGAAACCAGGAAACATGTAACCGTTGCATTATCCGGTGATGGTGCAGATGAGTTGTTTGGAGGATATCGTAAACACCGTGCTGAATGGATTATCAGGAACAGGAAATTACTTTCCGGTATTCTGCGTGCATCTGCACCATTGTTATCAGGTTTACAGGGATCGCGTCATTCAAAAACCGGAAACAGATTCCGTCAACTGCACCGTTTTGCTGATGGAGCAGCAATGACTCCTGCAAACAGATACTGGCAATGGTGTTGCATCACTGATGAAAAAAGTGCAGCATCACTGATGAAAGAATCACCATCATCAACAGGAATAAAAAATCAGTATATAAATGAAGTAACTGATGATCTGAACAGTTTACTTCATGCTGATATGCAACTGGTACTTACCGGTGATATGCTTGTGAAAGTGGATCAGATGAGTATGGCCAACAGCCTGGAAGTTCGCAATCCGTTCCTTGATTTTGAAGTAGTGAATTTTGCGTTTTCTCTTCCTTCATCTTATAAAGTGGATAAATACAGTCAGAAGAAAATTGTTCGTGAAGCATTCCGCACTATGTTGCCGGAAGAATTATTTACACGTCCTAAACAGGGATTTGAAGTGCCGTTATTACGATGGATGACTACCAATCTGCAATCGCTTATTAATGATGATCTGCTTGAAGATAATTTTGTGAAAGAGCAGGGAATATGGAATAGTAATGCAGTGAAAGCATTGAAGCAGGAACTGATGTCTGCACATCCGGGTGATGCAGCAGCCAGGATATGGGCACTTATTGTTTTTCAGCATTGGTATAAAAAGTATTTTGCTTAAATGTTATATATATAATACGAAGCCATCGTTTTTTATTTTAAATTAGCAGCGCTGCAATACTCTCTTTATTTATTGCAGGATATTTAATCATCACTGTGCCGCGAATACTCCGAATTATCAACCGACTCAATCTCGGTGGTCCTACTTACAATGCAGCTTATCTCAGCCGTTATATATCACCGGAATTTGAGACTATGCTTGCTGCAGGGATGAAAGATGATTCAGAAGAAAGCTCTGAATATATTGTTGAGCAACTGGGTTTAAAACCGGTTTATATTCCATCTATGCGACGCGAACTGAGTATGGGTGATGACTGGAGAAGTTACTGGTTCATTCGTAAACTTATTAAAGATTTTAAACCGGATATTGTTCATACGCATGCTGCAAAAGCCGGAACACTCGGACGACTTGCTGCTTTTCATGCAGGTGTTCCTGTTGTGATTCATACGTTTCACGGACATGTTTTTCATTCCTATTTCAGTCCTGCAAAAACAAAAGTATTTCTCACCATCGAACGGTATCTTGCAAAAAAGTCATCTGCAATTGTTGCCATCAGTCCAATTCAAAAAAAAGAACTTACCGAAAAATATAAAGTATGCAATCCGGAAAAAGTACATGTTATTGGTTTGGGATTCGACCTCGATCGTTTCAGTAAAAACCAGGATGTACTCCGGAAATCATTCAGAAATAATTACCATCTGGAAGATGATGTAATTGCAATCGGAATAATCGGACGACTGGTTAGTATTAAAAATCACCCGATGTTTATCAGGGTTATAAAAGAAGTGCTTTCAACAACAAAGAAAAAAATAAGAGCTTTTATTATTGGTGATGGCGATGCAAGGGAATCCATACAACAGTTGTGCATTACAGAAGGATTGCCATTTAATGAAGGCAACACTCCTCCCGGCAATGCAGTAATCACCTTTACATCATGGATAAAAAATGTGGAGTGGGCACTGGCCGGACTGGATATCATCACACTTACTTCCTTTAATGAAGGAACTCCGGTAAGTCTGATTGAAGCACAGGCAGCCGGCAAACCCATTGTGACAACGGAAACAGGTGGTATTGCCGATATTATAATGAATGAAGAAACGGCATTTATGAGTCCTTCCGATGATGTGGCAACTTTCAGTTCGCATCTGCAAAAGCTTATTGATGATGAAAGTTTGAGAAACAGGTTTGCAGCAAAAGGTCCTGATTTCGTTCAACATCAATTTCATTATCAAAGGCTTGTTAATGATATGACAACATTATATAACAAACTGTTGTTTACAGTCTCTCCAAAATAACCGGTTCGTTCATCTCAAATTACATACATTTGTTCAGTTCAAGAAAATCGTTGTTTATGATCAGAAAACTTCTTTTGATTTTACCGTTGGCGGCCTGTTTTTCAGCCTGTAATATCAATCCCAGTGTAATGTTTAAAACGGATAGTAACTATTCGTACGCTAATGACCAGACTATTGGTAATGTGGAATACAGGATTTCACCAAATGATATTATTGGATTCAGCGTTTATTCCAATGATGGCCAGAAGCTGGTGGATCTTACCACGGTTTCCAGTTCCCTTACCAGTACTTCAGGAGGGAATACGCAAAGCAGCATCAGGACTTTAATTCCATTTGCAGTAGAACCTGATGGATTAGTAAAGCTGCCTATCATCGGAAAAATAAAAATTAAAGACCTTACTGTTCGTGAAGCCGAGAAGATGCTCGAACAACAATACAGTACTTATTATGTAAAGCCATTTGTTACACTACAGGTGTTGAACAGAAGAGTGATGGTATTTCCGGGACTTGGCGGAGCAGGAAGAGTAATTAATATTACGAATGAAAATACAACACTGATTGAAGCACTTGCAATGGCAGGTGGTATTGCTCAGACAGGTAAAGCAAAAAAGATAAAGCTGATCAGAGGTGATACGCGTAATCCGCAAGTGATGCTGATAGATCTTTCCACTATTGAAGGGATGAAACAAACCAACCTGATGCTTCAGGCAAATGATATTATATATGTAGAACCAGTACCAAGGGTTTCACAGGAAGTACTTGCACAGATTACACCTATTGTGGGTATAATCACCAGCTTTTTACTCATTTACAATATTGTAGTGGGTTTTAATAATACAAACAATAACTGATAACGAATGCCTCGCAAGCAGGTCTCCCCGATAAACGAGGATTTCGATTTTAAACTTTTTGTCACTATTGCCAGAAAAAACATCTGGTGGTTTGTGTTGTTCATGGCTATTTCTTTTACGGTTGCATTTTTAATTTTAAGATATACAGCACCACTCTATGAAGCATCATCAATAATCAAACTGGGCATTGAGGATAAAGCAAAAAATGTTCTCGACCAGGTTGGGAAAGATGATGGCGGATATGATGCGGGCAGAATTGCCGGTGATATTGAACTCATCCGTTCCAGGATAATTGTAGAACGTGCACTCAATACACTACCTGTAAGAATCAGTTATTATTCACAGGGAACAGTGCTGGAAAATGAATTATATAAGCAGTCGCCGTTTGAAGTAGAAATAGTAGTTAAAGATTCTGCTATATATGGTGATCGGGTAATGATTGATTTTGAAAATCAGAATACCGTTAAGTTAACATATCCTCTTGGCAAAGGTGATAATGTAGTGCAGAATTTTCCTGTTAACAAATGGATTGTAACACCGATGGCTAATTTTAAAATTACCATCACTAACTATAAAGAGATTACTAAACATCAGCAGGAACTACAGAAGGATGCTTACTTTTTTATCATTCAAACAAACAGGATGATATATAATCAACTTGCGAATGATCTTTTTGTTGCACCATTAAATCTGGAAGCAAAAACAATTCAGATAAAAGTCCGCGGAAAGAACAGTCATAAAATTGCTGACATTGCCAATGCTGTTGCACGTGAATTTATTAAGTATGATGTAGAGAAGAATTCAGAGGTAACAAGAAAGATACTGGAATTTATCGATCTCACTATTAAATCCATTGATACTGATCTTAGTAAAAGTGAGACATCACTGGAATCTTTTAAACGGAATAACAAAATCATTTCACCGGATATTGCTGTTGCTGATGTTTCGGTACGCATTAAAGAAATTAGTAAAGAACTGGACGCTGTAAATTTTGAACTGGATTTATATAAACGCATCCGTAATGATCTGAATGAAGAAAATGATTTAACAAAATTTATTCTTTCTGTAACAGGAAGTTCTGATGAAAATGGATTGCTGTCGATGCTGGATAAGTTGAAGTCAATGCTTGATGAGCGTGATATTGTACTTACACAAACAACTACCAACAGTGAAATGTATCGCATCATCACTTCGAAAATTAACAGTCAGAAGGACATTATTTTAAAAACACTGAGTAATGAAGAAGCTAATTTAATAGCGAAGCAAAAAGTTCTCATTGCACAGTCGAAGGATTTTGAAGGAAAGTTCGGTCGTATTCCTGCACAACAGGCAGAGTTCGGAAGGTTGCAGCGTTTCTTTAATATCAATGAAAAGTTTTATTCTTTACTGCTTGAAAAGAAAGCAGAGTTTTCCATAACGAAAGCAGGATATGTTCCATTACATATAGTGTTACAGGATGCGTTATTTAATGTTCCTCCTGTTAGCCCAAATAAATCATTAATCATCAGTGCCTGTTTAATGATTGGTTTCCTGGTGAGTTTTGGTTTAATCATCGTGCGTTATCTTTTATATAATGAAATCAATGCACTGGAAGAAGTAGGATTATATACAGATGCTGCATTACTTGGTATCATTCCAAAATACAAAAGAGAAATTCCGGTGTCGCAATTGCTGGTGGATAAAAATCCAAAGTCAGTAATTTCAGAAGCATTCAGATCCATACGAACCAACCTTCAGTTTATCTCCAATGAAGATGGTGCTAAAGTGATGGCAGTAACATCTACCATTTCAGGAGAAGGAAAAACTTTTAATGCGATCAATCTCGCCGGTGTAATTGCCTTCTCCGGAAAAAAAGTGGTGATACTCGATCTTGACATGCGTAAACCGAAAATCCATATTGGTTTTAATGTAGAGAATAATCACGGAATGAGTACACTGCTCATTGGAAAAGATTTGCCTGACGATTGTATTAAACACAGTACGTTACCGAATCTTGATTTTATTACTGCCGGTCCGATACCTCCGAATCCTGCAGAGCTTATTATCAATCCACGGATGGATGAACTGATAGTTTATCTTAAAAAGAAATACGATATTATTATTTGTGATACTCCACCTGTTGGAATTGTAAGTGATGGAATTCCTATCATACAAAGAGCAGATTATCCTTTATATATATTAAGGGCCAACTACTCCAGGAAGATGTTTATCACACAAATCAACAAACTGATGACCGATAATAAAGTGACTGGTCTTTCGGTGATATTGAATGGTGTGGAACTTTCAAGAATTAAATATGGTTACGGTTATGGTTATAGTTATGGCTATGGTTACGGTTACGGCTATAGTTATGGATATGGTTATTATGAAGATGATGATCAACCGCCGAATTTTTTCCAGCGCATTAAACTGATGGTTACCGGTAAATAAGCTGTATGGAACTTATTACATTTGATATTGAAGGACCAGTACTTATTAAGCCGCGCATTTTTGCAGATGACAGAGGTTATTTCTATGAGTCGTTCAATGAAGCAGCTTTTAAAAGCAATCACCTCGAAACAGATTTTGTTCAGGATAATCAGTCGTTATCAAAAAAAGGAACACTGCGCGGACTGCATTTTCAGAATCCCCCTTATGAACAAGGGAAACTGGTGCGTGTTATAAACGGATCTGTTATGGATGTTGCAGTAGATATCCGCAAAAATTCTCCTACTTACGGGAAACATCTTCTTGTAACACTTACCGGAGAAAATAAATTAATGCTCTGGATTCCTCCCGGTTTTGCTCATGGTTTTATAACTTTGGAAGACGATACGATATTTCTTTATAAATGCACCAACCTTTATAACAAAGAGTCAGAAGGCGGAATTATCTGGAATGATACAGATCTTAATATTGATTGGGGAACGGATAAACCTCTGGTATCAGAAAAAGATTTGCTGCTGCCTGCGTTTAAAGATTGTGATAACAGATTTTAATAACAGAGTAAATGATCAGTTATCTTAGGGAAAACAGTGGTTTAATATATATTATATTCTTTGTAGCAGCAGCTACTTTTTCCATATTGATCAATGGTCTGTTCCTTCGTTTTTTTCATACACTTGGAATCCGTAATAACGAAGAAGGAGCTATCATCCGCTGGACATATGCAAAGCCATCAGTAGGTGGAATTACATTTTATATAATGTTTCTGCTGAGTGTTGCCAGTTACACTGTATTATTTAATCCTCCTGAAAGCATGTATCATTATGCTTTTGTAGGATTATTACTTTCCTGTGCTGCAGGATTTCTCGTCGGTCTTGCAGATGATGCTTATGATACACGTCCGTTTTTAAAATTCGGAATTCAGTTTTTATGTGGTGTAATATTGATTGCTTCCGGCATTGTAATTAATATAAGTCCCTGGTGGCCGTTAAATTATTTTCTTACGTTATTCTGGGTGGTGGGAATTATGAATTCTATAAACATGCTGGATAACATGGATGGTATAACAGCGATTGTTTCATCCGGAATTATTTTAAATACACTGGTGAAGCTGATTATATATCATGATGTAAATAATATGCATTTCATGGCATTGATGGGAGTGCTTGCATCATTGATTGCATTTTTATGGTTTAACTGGCATCCTTCAAAGATGTATATGGGAGATACAGGTTCTCAGTTCCTGGGTGTGTTTCTTGCAACGATGGGTATTGTTTATTTCTGGAATGATCCCTATCATTTTACAACACCTGCACCAACAGGAAAATTATTTGCATCAGCAGTAATGGTATTTATATTACCGATTGTTGATACTACTGTTGTAGTGTATAACAGAATGTCGAAAGGTAAATCACCTTTTGTTGGCGGAAGAGATCATACTACTCACAGTCTTGCTTATTTAGGTTTATCTGACAGACAGGTTGCATTTGCATTTATTGCATTGGTATTCTGTTCTGTTTGTCAGAATATCATGATTGAAAGATTTCTCTTCAACTGGAAACATGTGTATACAATTGGATTTGCAACTTACTTTTTCGGTTTACTGGGATTCTTCTTTTATACAACAAGGAATAAACTTACAAGTACCAAAAAAGAAGAAGATAAAGCAAAAGCGAAAAAAGAAGAAGTGAGCATCGTAAAGAATAATATTAATAACTGATCACTTGTTTTTTTATGAGGAAACTCTGTTATACCAATAACTTTATTTTCTTTGCACAATAATGGGGGATTAGCTCAGCTGGCTAGAGCGCCTGCATGGCATGCAGGAGGTCGTCGGTTCGACTCCGATATTCTCCACTAAAAAGATCCGCTAATTGCGGGTTTTTTTTTGTGATTAGAAGTTTAACGTATTGACGAATTTATTTTCCTCGTCTTTGCGAGTTGGCGAAGTCAACGTGGCAATCCCCTGTTGTAATGATGTAACTTCAATGAGATGAACTGGCAGAATGTATCTTCTTCTAATCAGGAGATTGCCAGGGTGTGATAAAGCACCTCTCAATGACGTGAAAAAACGTTATTGTGAAGAATGTCGAAGTTGAAAAAATTCAATCTTAATCAATCATCAGCATCATAATAATCAGCGTTCTATTGATCATCCTTAATATTGAATATTAAATTTCGAATGATGAATGTTGAAATACATCTTACTTCACTAAGTAATTTTTTCACTAGCAACTAACTGCTCAATACTAACTACTATTTACTCCGAACTCCGAACTAATCACTCCGAACTACAAATATTGACTATTAAATTTTGTATGATGAATGTTGAAATACATTTACTCCACTAAGTAATTTTTTCACTAACAACTAACTACTAACTACTATTTACTCCGAACTATTTACTCCGAACTCCGAACTCAAAACTCACTACTTAACCAAAACATAACCATCAAAATAATTCATCTTCGGTAATTCCGAATCAGGCATAGAAACATTGAGTGTTTTAATCTGGCATCGGTAACTGAATTTTTTTCCCTGCAAATCATACTGCATACGTAGTGATGGAATTTCATACGATACATCACCGTAATCATTTTTCAATTTCTCTGAAATCTGTTTAATGGGCAATACAACAGCAGTATCACCATCAACAGAAAAACTTACAGTATGATTGTGCTCCCAGATAATGCTGAGTTCTTTGTCACCGATTTTAAATTTTTGTACGCTTGATTTCTCTAACTGGTAAGAAGAAATAGTGAAGGAAATGAGGTAATCATAATCACCGGTGTTTACTACTGCTTCAGGAGTAATATTATAATTCCGTTCATTGGATGATTGCGATTCTTCCGTGCCATATGTGTATTCAATTCCCATTTGTTCCAGCACTTTTCCCGGTTTGAATATATATGCTCCTGTCTTATTTCCAATGCTGCACACAGAATCAAGATCAACTGTAAATAAATGCTGCACACTGTACACACCATGCATGGTAACAAGATAATTTACTGTTGCACTGATTTCTCTTTTATCATTAAAAGATAAAGGTTTGGCCGGCCTTATTATTTTATTATTCTTTATCAATGCATTTTTTTCAAGTAATGCAAGTAAACGTTCTTGCTGACTGTTTTCTGAGATTTCATATGCTGAAACTGGTCCGTAAGCAGCAATGATGGAAAGAATAAAAAGTGTGAGCGGAATAATTTTTATATTTTTTATTTTGCTGAAAAGAAAATATCCGGCCATTGCCAAAAGCCATATCGTAATAACAATAATAAAATACCGTTGCTCAGTTATACCATATTCTTTAACACGAATGTATATCGAAACAAAAAGTAAAACGATGAGTGGAAATAATGTTAAATAAAAAAACCGTGAACATGTTTTGATCCATTGGTAATTTTCATTCAACCGTAAAGGCCATATCAACAGTACAGCAAGTATTCCTGAAAAAGAATAACCTGTAACCAGCCAGGCAACCCAACCTTCCGGCCATTCATGGCTCACTAAAATTTTTACTGAGTATACATATAATATCAGCAGATACAAAGCAATCAATGGCAACAAAACAAACTGTGTGAAAATGCGGAGTCCTTTAGGATATTCTTCAGAATTTTCCAGACTACTGATATTCTCGGGAATACCGGAAAGAAAAAAAAACGTATTAAACAGTCCACCGATTACAAGATACAAACGCACATAATTATTTGTCTCAATATGAAAATTAAAAAGTTTTTCAATTGCAAATAAAGCCAGTGAAAGACCAAGATATAAAACATGAGAATAAAAAAATGCAATTAATATCCGAAGCAAAAGGTGTTTGTTATACTGCCAGAATCCGTTCGGTTCATTATCCACCAGGAACGGAGCAAATGCTAATGCAAGATGTGATGCAATTGCTAAAACAATGAAACGTGAAATTTCCTTATCCTGTAATTCATAAGGCAATGTGTAATAATAATAATGCATCAAAAGCAAAAGCAAAACATTGAACAGATACTGCGTTTTCGATTTGAAAAAATATTTTTCACAGAATACTGTACAACTTATTCCGGCAAGCATTCCCAGGTACATGGTCATGATTCCTTTCGTTAATTCATTGTGCAGATCCTTTGCATCATAAGGAAGATCAACCAGCACAAATCCCATAATGGTTGCAACCACTGCACATAGAATAGCAAAAGGAAAACGGATAAAAGTTTTTGCTGTATTGCTGGAAAGATCTTTTAGCGCCGGTAACTTCATGTTAATATATTCAGCAATCTCAAAAATGATTTTTTAATTCCTCACCTCATTCCTCTCCGAAAAGAAAAGGAGGTTGAATAGTATTTTTGAAATAACTTTTCCTTGCAATAATAGTAAAATGCTGCATTAACTTTGCGTCATGATGGAGAAGGTGCGTATTGATAAATGGCTGTGGGCTGTGCGTGTGTTTAAAACCCGTACGCTGGCAGCAGATTATTGTGAGAGAGGCAGAGTAAGAATTCTGGAGCAGGAAGTAAAACCCAGCAGGATGGTGAGAATTGGTGACCGCA
>JBDTVD010000025.1:0-21037 GCA_040007375.1 Bacteroidota bacterium
AAGATGAGAATTCCGCTGAGCATCATCAGGCTGATGAAATTGAAGAGCATCACAAAAACAGAATTTGTTATCACCGTAAACACTGCCGTGATAAATGTACCACCAAAGAACAGCCAGGCCAGAGGACTTTTTAAAGCAGGACGTGCAAACCGTACAATGAAAAGCAGGTAAACAGATTCAAATAATAAAACATTAATTCCGGCATATTGCTGGTAAAATAAAATGGTAAACAGCATTGTAAAAAACAAGATAGCTGAAACCTTCTGATTTTCTTTCATGGGGAGAATGGTTGATTGGATTTCAACGCAGGGAAATATAAATTATTTTAAAAAGCAGAAAATACTTCAAGTAAAATATAACACCTCTTCGTGCAGTAAAAGCACACTTGCATATAAGTCCATCAATAGTTAATTTAGCACCTTGAAAAATTGACCATCGCAACTCCTATGAAATATTTCTTTCTTTCTCTTATCTTATTAATTTCATACACTACTAAGGCACAATGGATATGGGCCAGGGGAATGGGTGGCTCGGGAATGGATTATGGAAATTCTGTTTCTGTTGATAGTTTCGGAAACGCTTTTATATGTGGAGAGTTCAGCGATGTCTTTCAAGCTGGTGCTTTCATTTTAGCAGGTCATCCAAATGGAAACGGACCGATGGATATATTTATTTTAAAGATTGATAGCACAGGAAACGTTTTATGGGCCAAAGAAGCAGGAGGTACTGGCATGGATGACGCTACAGACAATGTAATTGATCAGAATGGAAACTGCATCATAGTTGGCTACTTTAGTAATACTGCAGATTTTGGTCAGATTCAGGTGACATCAAATGGAATTTATGATGCATTCGTTTCGAAATATAACACATCAGGAACAGCGCTCTGGGTAAAAAGTTTCGGAGCAACAAGCCTTGATATCGGATACAGAGTATGTGTTGATAATTCAGGGAATATTTATACAACAGGTGTTTTTCGTGATTCATTAATTATAGACAGCCTACGCATTTATTCTCCAGGAATTGAAAACATGTTCGTTGCCAAGTTTACTCCTGCCGGATCACCGTTATGGTCAAAAAAAATTATTGCACACTCTTCTCACCTTTCTTATATTAAAGGTATTTCTTCTGATTTAAATAATAATATATATTTATCCGGCGACTTTAACGGTTGGCTGGTTTCAGATAATGACAGTATATATAACTCGCCATATGATGATTTCTTCATTATCAAACTCGATTCGAATGGTACTACATCATGGATAAATGACGTATCCGATGCGCCAGTCTCCAGCATGAACTACTCCAACGATTTTACAGTAGATGAGTCAGGTAATCTGTTTATCACTGGCATGTTTCAAGATTCTCTTGTGTTCGGCAATACGACTGTTCATTCAGGATTTAATCCTGACATGTTCTTATGTAAGTTTACTGCAAATGGAAGCAAGGAATGGATACGTAAAGGTGGTGGTGGTGGCCTTGACGCCGGAATGACAGTGACAACCGATAATAACGGACATGAATATTGTAGCGCAGAATTTTTTGGTACTGCTACATTTGGAAATATAATCGTTACAAGTCCATTTACTCAATACACATCTACCTGTATCCTCAAATATGATTCAGCAGGAAATGAACTTGCAGGTAATTTAATAAATCAAACCGCTGATGAGTTCAGTATTCTCAATCTTGAATTTATGAATAATTCATTATACCATTCAGGAGATTATTCTGGATCTCCCACACTAGGAAATTTTCAATATCCCCTTTCCAATTATTATAATGTGTCAGCCGGACGAATGCAGGCTATAACGACTTCGCTTAATGAAAACACAAATGTAAAGTCATCGCTTATTCTTTATCCGAATCCAGTAACATCAGTTTTATATATAAAAAACATATGCAACGTAAGCATTATTGATGAAAGCGGTCGCGTATTAGTTGAGAAACATTTTGACTCATTTAAAAAAACGCCTGTGGAGATTGATGTCACTGCATTGACTGCAGGATTTTACTTTATTAAAGCAGATGAATTAATGTCCAGGTTTATAAAACTTTAAATTAAACATACAATTCCAAATCACGTTTTAAAAACTTTTGCCTTCCAGCCATAAGTCACCGATGAAGTGTTACAATGAACTTCTTATTGAGAAACCTTAAATGTTTACATTTGCCCACGAAAATAAAACACATTCTGCACCCGTAGTTCAATGGATAGAATGACAGATTCCGATTCTGTTGGTTGTGGGTTCGAGTCCCGCCGGGTGCACTGATAAATAAAAACAGCAGCAGCGTAGCTGCATTTTATGTTCGAAGAAATTTGTCAAGCAACGTTTGAACAAATTTATGAGGACATAAAATATCGAACGCAGTTCGTGCTGTTTCATTTACAATGCGGCAAAGAAGGGTCCGTGTAACAGTCCCGCCGGGTGCACCAAATAGTATCAAGATTTTAGTATCAAGTATCAAGACAATTTTTTTTAAAGTGAACATTCGTTTTACTATTTACAATTATGAAATCAAAAACACCGAAAGAAAGTCTTACCATTCAAACAGAACTTGTTTTGCCAAATGATACCAATACACTTGGTAATTTAATGGGAGGTCGTTTATTACACTGGATGGATATTGCATCTGCAATTGCTGCACACCGTCATTGCGGACGTATTGTAGTTACTGCATCTGTAAATAATGTTTCTTTTAATCAACCGATAAAACTGGGAGAGATTGTAACGCTGCAGGCAAAAGTTTCACGCGCTTTCACTTCTTCTATGGAAGTTTTTATTGATGTGTGGGTGGAGAATAATAATACCGGAGAAAAGAAAAAATGCAATGAAGCTATTTACACTTTTGTTGCTGTTGATCAACTGGGAAATCCTATTAATGTTCCGGAACTTATTCCTGAATCAGAAGAGGAGAAACAACGTTATGCAAGTGCATTGCGCAGAAGGCAGCTTGCATTAATTTTAGCGGGAAAAATGAAACCTGCAGATGCAACGGAGCTGAAAGCATTATTTGAGTAGTTCGGAGTGGTTAGTTCGGAGTTCGGAGAAAAAGTTGCTTGTAATTAGTATTTAGTAACCAGTAAGGTTTTTCTGTGACATTGTTTCTGCAATTCTTAAAGATTTTAAAAATTCTCAGGAACTACTCACTTAATCACCTACTCACTTTTTTCTTACAAGAAAATAAACCGGCGCGCCGAGAAATACAATGAGTAATCCTTTTCCTGTTGCTCCTGGTGTGGTATATAATAAAATCAGGCAGACAGATAAAGCAAGTACTATATATAAAGCAGGAAGGAAAGGATACAATACTGTTTTATATGGACGCTCTGCATCTGGTTCTTTTTTACGGAGGATAAAAATTCCGCTGATGGTAACCATGTAGAATAGTAAGGATGCAAATGTTACATAGTTGAGTAAATCACCGTATGTTCCCGACAAGCAAAGTAACGATGCCCATACTGCCTGTACCTTCAAACCAAAACCCGGAACATCATTTTTATTTAATTCCCCTGCTCTTCTGAAAAACAATCCTTCCTTCGCCATTGCATAATACAAACGTGGTCCGGCAAGTATAGCACCGTTGTTACAACCGAAAGTAGAAACCATAATCAATGCTGCCATTATATATACAGCCACATCACCAAAGATCATAGATGCTGCAGCAGTTCCAACACGATCTGTTCCTCCACCTGCAAACTGAATTCCCTGACCGATTACATCTGTTGCTGTGCTGCTTCCTTTTAATGGCAAGAGTGATAAATAAGCAATGTTTGCAAGACAGTATAATATGGTAACGATTCCTGTTCCTAATAATAAACTGCGTGGGATATTTTTTTTCGGATCTTTTATTTCAGCTGCGATGAATGTTACATTGTTCCATGCATCACTGGAAAATAAAGAACCGATCATTGCAGTTCCTAATGCAAGTAATAATGCTATGCCTGAAATATGTTCTTCTACCCAAACACCATTTATCTGTGTAAGCTGAACGGCATCCCATGCTCCCTGTAAATTATTTGAAAAAACATTTGTATGCAGGCCTGTATATATACCAAGAACAATCAGCATCAGTAGTGATACCAGTTTTGCTGATGTAAAAACAGTTTGTACAATTTTTCCGTTTCGTATTCCCTGTGAATTCGACCAGGTAAGAAAAACAATTAATGCAATGGCAAGTAATTGTGCTGCACTGATGGTAATACTTCCAATAGTTATGAGAATATTCTGTGGACTGAACCAGGGAATAAACACTGCAGTATACTTTGCAAAAGCAACGGCAACAGCAGCAATCACTCCGGTTTGAATTACAGTGAAAACTGTCCATCCATAGAGAAACGATGTAAAATTTCCGTAAGCGCGTTGTATATATACAAACTGTCCGCCGGCTTTCGGCATCATGCCAGCTAACTCACCATAACATAAAGCAGCAATTAAAGTTATTACACCACTTAAAATCCAGAGGAACATCAGCCATCCACTGCTTCCTACCCAACGACTCATATCAGCAGACACTATAAAAATCCCTGAACCAATCATGGATCCTGCAACTAACATCGTTGCATCCCATAAACCAAGGGAACGCTGGAAGTGATGTTGATCCTGGTTATCTGACATTAAATTAATTTGAAAATTTGATGATTTGAAAATTTGAAAATGGTTTCACGTATTGATCGCAGAAGTGTGGAGTATGCAGACTCTGATTCAATTTATAATTTATTGTATTTAGTATTTAGTAGCTAGTAGCTAGGATTCGTTTGCCCAATGGAGCTTCCTTATTTATTTAGAATTTATAATTCAGAATTAATAATTCCTTTATTTATTTATTTATAATTTATAATTCAGAATTTATAATTTATAATTTATAATTCCTTCTTATCTGTTTCTAAGTTTACTATGTTTTGCACTATATCCGAAATAGATAATGAAACCAACTGCCAGCCAAATGATCAACCTTAACCATGTATCACCTGGTAATGAAAACATCATCAATGAGCAGGATAAAATTCCTAATATCGGAACAAGTGGAACTAAAGGTGTTTTAAATGAACGTGGTGCATTTGGTTCTGTTTTGCGTAACACCATCACACCAATGCAAACCAGTACGAATGCCAACAATGTTCCGATACTTGTCATTTCACCAACAACGCGTGCAGGAACAAATGCAGCAAACAAACTCACAAAACCCATAAACAGCAAGTTTGATTTTGCAGGTGTTTTAAATTTAGGATGAACATCAGAAAATACTTTTGGCAATAATCCATCTTTCGACATAGAAAAGAAAACTCTCGACTGGCCAAGCAACATCACCATAATAACAGAAGAATAACCAGCAAGAATTGCAACAATGATACTTTTGTTCAGCCATGGATAAGCAGGAGTAATTACACCATTTGCATCAGCAGTACCCATGTGATCAATTGCAACAGCAACCGGTGCAATACCATCCTGACCTTTAAAATCCTGATAGTTTGCAACACCTGTCATAACGTGAGCAAACAATATATATAGTATAGTACATATCACTAATGAAACAAGTATTCCGATAGGCATATCTCTCTTCGGATTCTTTGCTTCCTGAGCAGCAGTTGAAACAGCATCAAAACCAATGTATGCAAAAAATATAATTCCGGCAGCTCTTACAACTCCACTCCATCCAAAACTTCCAAAGTCACCTGTGTTTGCCGGTATGTAAGGAGTATAGTTTGCTGAGTTTATATATTTCCATCCTAATGCAATAAAAACAAGAACAACAGTAACTTTTAATAAGACAATAACTGAATTTACTTTTGCAGATTCATGTGTTCCTCTAACCAGTAGCAGCGACATCAATACAATAATAAAAACTGCAGGTAAATTAATCATTCCACTCACTATAGTTCCATCAGCAAGCGTTGCTGTATCCCACGGCGACATCGACATAGAGGCCGGAAGATGTACATCATAATAACCAAGAAATTTTACAAGGTAACGTGACCAGCTGATTGCAACAGTAGCAGCACCCACTGCATATTCCAACACCAAATCCCAACCAATAATCCATGCAATGAATTCACCTAATGTTGCATAAGAATATGTATACGCACTTCCTGCTATTGGTATCATGGATGCAAATTCCGCATAACATAATCCCGCAAATCCACATGCAACCGCTGCAATAACAAAAGAAATAGTAACTGCAGGACCGGCATTATGAGCGGCAGCACCACCTGTTATTGAAAACAATCCTGCACCAATGATGGCACCGATACCTAATGCTACAAGACTTCGCGCTCCAAGTGTTCTTTTAAGTCCTTTTTCTGAATCATCGGCTTCTGCCATTAATTCATTGAGCGGTTTCTTTACGTGGATGGAGCCTGCCATATCTTTTTCTTTTTAGATAGTGAACAAACCTAAACTAAAAACTTCAAATACCAAAAAAGGAGTATCAATACACAAGTATCAAGTATCAAGACTGAAATTCTTTTACGGGATGATTATCTATATACGAAAAACGATAGCAGGGATTTTATTTGAAGTGAGTCTGAAACGATGAGCGCGGAATAAAAAAATATCAGGGAAAGGAAAGTCTCATTTTCAAATTTTCAAATTGACCAATTTTCAAATTGAAATCAGATCCAACCCGGATTATCTTTTATATATCCCATTTGCGATAAAATAATTACGAGTAAAATCATCAGTATCATACCTGCAGCAAAAATAAACATCAGCTTCTTGTAACGTTTTGCAGAATCCTGTAATTTATGAAAACGGTATATATTAAAAACTGTTTTCTCAGCACGATGAAATGCGCCTTCTCCTTTTACTATATAATCGAATGCACCGAACTTCATAGTATTAACAGCCACTTCAATTTTATCCTGACCGCTGATCATCACAACATCTGTATCGGGTGCAACTTCTTTAATTTCCTTTAACACTTCCAGTCCGTCCATTGCATCCTTTACTTCATTGTTTAAGAAGTAATCAAGAAAAACAATAATAGGTTTACGAACTTTTATAACTGCCATGCACTCTTCACCAGTTCCAAAATCCTGGATATCATAACCCGACATTTTGGAAAGATGATCACGCAACATTTCACGCTGCATGGGTTCATCATCAACAACAAGAATTAATGGTTTAAAATCTGACATAGTAATAAAAGTGAAATTATGATAATGTTTTTAGTTCCTGTTCCAGTTCTACGCTGATCGTTTCATATTGTTTGCGAAACTCCTCTATCATGGCAGGGAGTTTATCAAGTTCTAACTGCTGTGATGCATACATTTCAATCTGCTTCAGTAATGACTCCGAGTCTTTAGCACCAAAGTAACCCAATTGTGGTTTCAGCGAATGCGCTGAGTGATGTACACCGCTCCAGTCTTTACTTAAAGCACTTAATTCCATCTGAGAAATATTCTGTGGAGCACCGGTAAGGAACATCCTTATATATTTACTCATCTTATCCGTTTGCCCACCGGTAAAGCTTTTCAGGAAGGTTAAATCTGTTAACATATTTCGTTGTTTTTTAAAGAAAAATTTTTCAAAAATACATTATTTAAGATGTCACCAGTTTAATAATTTTCTGTTTCAATGTTCCGGGATCAAAAGGCTTCGGAATAAAGTCATTCATACCCACAGCAAAACAACGGTTTACTTCTTCCTTAATTACGCTGGCAGTCATTGCCATGATAGGCACCTTCGACCTGCCGCCTTCCAGCTTCCTGATTGCTTTCGTTGCTTCATAGCCATCCATCAATGGCATATTAATATCCATCAGCACCAAATGATAATCACCAGTTCCAGCTTTATCAACTGCTTCCTGACCGTTATTTGCAATATCAATTTTAATATCCTTAAATAATAACTCCAGTGTATCAACAGCTACCATCTGGTTGAACGACTGATCTTCCACAAGCAGAATATTTATATGTTGAGTAAGGTCGTTTTCATTACTAACAAAATATTCAATCGGCTCTACAGCAACATCGGAAATTTTATATGGAACGGTAACGGCGAATGTAGATCCTTTACCTAACTCACTTGCAACATGCAATGTTCCCTGGTGCAATTCCACCAATTGAAGTGTAATGCTCAAACCTAAACCGGTACCACCATACTTGCGTGTAGTATCATCATTTTCCTGAGTAAAAGTTTCAAATATTTTAGTGATGTTATCGGGTGCAATTCCAATACCCTGATCAATAATTTTAATCAGCATTTCAATTTCATTTTCATCTTTTGGAACTGCAGCAATCTCCAATCGCACTTCACCTTTCTCTGTAAATTTTATTGCATTGGAAAGAAGATTAGTAATTACCTGACCGATACGAACCGGATCACCGATTATATATTGCGGCACTGAAGAATCCATTACCAGTTTCAGATCAATATTTTTTTCATCTGCCTTAAATGAAAGTGTATGATAAACGGTACTTACCTGCTGGTGAAAATCGAAGGGTATTTTTTCGAGCGAAACTTTTCCTGCTTCAATTTTAGCGAGATCAAGAATATCATTAATAATTCCTAACAGATTATTAGAAGCCTGACGCATCGTTTGCAAATAAAACATCTGCTCCGGCTTTGGATCTTTACTCAATAAAAGATTTACAATTCCTGTTACTGCATTTAATGGTGTGCGGATTTCGTGACTCATGTTAGCCAGAAACTGTTGCTTGAAACGTTCGCTGCGAATTGCATGTTCACGCTCCACAATTGCAATACCTAAATCTGTCTGCGCTTTTAATCCACTGCGTATTAATTTCGATTCTTCTATCGTTTTTTTGATTGTAGTTTCCAGGTCACCAAAATCAATTGGCTTGGTCAGAAAATCAAAAGCTCCACGATTCATTGCAGTGCGGATATTATTGAGATCATTATAGGCAGTAACAACTATCGCTTTATAATGACTGTCAAGTTCTCTTAGTCTTGCAAGAAAAGTAAGACCATCCATTTCAGGCATATTGATATCCGTCATTACAGCATCAAAATCCTTGAACGTATCTACCTTACTGAGTGCTTCAAAACCATTGAGTGCAAACTCAAATATATATTCTCCGTTTTTAATATGCTGGCGAAAACGCTGACGTATTAATGATTCCAGATCCGGTTCATCGTCAACTACTAAAATTCTTGAAGGTGTGGTCATAAATTACAGCTAAATATGGTTGATTAACGTTTTTACAGGAAGGGTTTAGCTGCTTCCTGAAACGGTTGGGAAAGTTAGTAATTATCAACATATGCACTACTATAAAACCATGTGATCAGCATGAAAATATGCATAAGTTTTTTTTCAGATAGAAATAATTAAAAACAGAACAACATAATATTTATTCTGAATGCTATAGAAATCAAATTGCATTAAATAAAAAAGGGAAGTTCACCTCCCCTTTCTGTTTGTTTTAAATTGTTTCCTCAAAGAGAAATTTCCTTCCAGGATTTTCTCACCTGTTTCGATAGTTCAAAAACCTCCCGGCGCTTTCGTCCCTGTTCAAATACCAATTGTTCGTTTTGATCCGACAGGTTATTGAACTGAAACTCCTGGATGAATAAATCCTGGTCCAGTGAAATTCCATTCCTTCCTGATAGTTTTTCCATTTTCTTAAAAACAGAATCTATCTTCTTTAGTTCACTCTTTTGTGTTTTGGTTAATGGCATAGTAAGGGGGGTGTTATGAGGTAAAGATAAAAGCCCAATGATGAATAATTTACAACATCATTTGAGTTTATCAACAGCTGCAGGTTATTATACTCACTATCTTCATTCAACTGAAAAACACCCTGTTGATAAGTACACTTTTATTTGCATTATAACAATATATGCTGTAACACATCTAATAGTCATTTTCACTCTGAAAACCGGCAAATAGTTATCAAGCTTACATACTAGAAGTTTTAATCTGCGTTTCTACTGTATTGTTGATGAAAATAATTGTTGACAAGCGTTATATTATGTGTAACTTGCGGCTCCCTTTAAGTAAGAAAACACAAAGTCGCAGGTAACAGAACAAACTAATTATTAATCTATTATGAGACAGCTAAAGATAACAAAGTCAATTACGAATCGAGAAAGTGCGTCATTTGAGAAGTATTTACAAGAGATCGGTAAAGAAGAATTAATAACAGCGCAGGAAGAAGTGGAACTGGCACGCCGGATCCGTCAGGGAGATCAGAAAGCTCTGGAAAAATTAGTAAGAGCTAATTTACGATTCGTAGTTTCCGTAGCAAAGCAGTACCAGACACAGGGTTTAAGCCTTCCTGATCTTATCAACGAAGGAAATCTGGGCTTGATAAAAGCAGCCAAGAAGTTTGATGAAACCCGTGGTTTTAAATTTATCTCTTATGCAGTTTGGTGGATTCGTCAGAGTATTATGCAGGCTCTTGCTGAGCAGGCACGTATTGTACGCTTACCATTAAATCAGTTAGGAGCAGCGAATAAAGTTAAGAAAGCATTTTCTGAATTAGAGCAGAAGTTTGAGCGTGAACCAAGTGCTGAAGAGTTAAGTCAGTTACTGGATCTTCCAATGGATAAAATTACCAATACCATGAAGATGCCTGGTAAACATGTTTCCATGGATGCGCCACTTGTTCAGGGAGAAGACAGTACTTTACTTGATGTAATTGAAAATTCAGATTCACCAGGTGCTGACAGCATGCTGATGAATGAATCATTACAAAAAGAAATCAACCGTTCACTGGCTACTTTATCAGAACGTGAGCAGGATGTAATTAAAATGTTTTATGGTATAGGAATTCAGCATGGATTATCACTGGAAGAGATCGGAGAAAAGTTTGATCTTACCAGCGAACGTGTTCGCCAGATAAAAGAAAAAGCAATTAAAACCTTGCGTCAGAATTCAAGAAACAAGTTATTGAAAGCTTATCTGGGATAATTACAGTACACAGAAAAGAAACCCTGGCTTTAGAGTCGGGGTTTTTTATTTATATATTATTCCAGATGATATTTTTTCATGTACTTACGATACAACTGCTTCTGGATATTATCAGAATTGATTTCTCTTCCCTGAATAAAAGCCATTTCTACTTTGCATGATTTCATATCCAGTGCATCTCCTGATGATATAAATAATGTAGCATCCATTCCATCTTTCAACTGCCCGCAGGTGCTGCCAATTCCAAGTATTTCTGCAGGAGCTGATGTGATGGATCGTACCGCTTCTTCATAAGGAAGTTCATAACCAACTGCAGTACCTGCTTCAAAACCAACATTTCGCTGCTGCCAGTAACCATCGTCAGTAATGCAGAATTTTACTCCTGCTTTATATAATAAATAAGGAAGTTTGTAAGGAAGATCAATATCCTCATCATCGCGCATTGGTAATACATGTGTGCGCACAATTATAACAGGAATATTATTTGCTTTTAAAAGATCTGCTGCACGCCAGCTGTCCTGTCCTTCAACCAACACCATCTGTATTTTCTTTTGTTTGCAGAATTGTACCGCTGAAATAATTTCCTTTACAGAATTACAATGTATATATAGTTTCTTACTGCCGTTAAAAAGTCCGCGCATCGATTCCAGGTGCTGGTTAATTACAGGAACTGATTTTGAAACTGCATAAGCCTGTGCATCAGAAAACAGTTTTTCAATTTCCTGTAATTGCTTCTCCATAGTCTCTCTCTGTTCCTCCTCACTTGTTTTATCACTTTTATATATACGCATGGAAGGCCAGTTCATGACAATACCTTCATCCGTTTTTACAGCAGCATCCTCCCAGTTCCAGGCATCCAGCTGCACTACAGAACTGCTTCCCGAAATCAAACCTCCTGAAGGAACAATCTGTGCCATCAACACTCCATTGTCCCTCACAGTAGGAATTACTTTTGAATCGGTATTGTATGCACTGATAGCTCTTACACTTGGATTTAAGTTTCCCACTTCTGCATTATCAGTAGTGGAGCGTACAAGTTCTATTTCACGCAAACCCAGTGTGGTGTTCATGGCTATAAATCCAGGATATATATCTTTTCCATCCACATTAATAATGGTATCAAATGAATTCCGGTCAGCCTTATAACCTTGTGAACTCATTACAAACGTAATTTTTCCATTGGCAATTCCAATAGCGCTTTGTTCGATAACCTCTCCGTTTCCAAGATGCGCTTTTGCACCTATGAAAAGAATCCTCTTCATATTATCAGAAGGCGCAGGATTTTGAGCCTTTGCAGAAAAGGTGATCAGTAAAAGTGCTGTATATATATAAATTGATTTCATGTTCTTTTTGTGTTTTGTAAGATGTTATTTATCCAGGATTAAATAATCATTATCGGTATCGTCACAATGCTTCAGCTTCTTTGGTTTAATAACCGGTTTTGCAACTTCACCACCTTTCCCTTTCTCCATAATCATCTTCTGAATAATCCGTGCTCTTTCTTTATCAACCTGCTGGCGAAGGATCACATCTCTTTGTATATCAAAATAACATACTCCATCAACAAATGTCTTCAATGGTTTTGCATATACTGAAAGCGGATCATCATTCCATAATACAACATCAGCATCTTTACCCACTTTTATGCTGCCGACACGATCACTGATGTGAAGCATGATAGCCGGATTTAATGTTACCATCTTTAATGCGTCTTCTTCACTGGTGTTTCCATACTTCACTGCTTTGGCAGCTTCCTGGTTCAGACGACGCGCCATCTCTCCATCATCACTGTTAATGGATGTATTAACTCCCATCTTATTTAATATTGAAGCATTGTAAGGAATAGCTTCCATCACTTCATATTTATATGCCCACCAGTCAGCAAACGTGGAGGCATTCGCACCTCTTGCTTTCATCTTATCCGCAACTTTATAACCTTCCAGAATGTGAGTAAACGTATTCACTTTAAATTGAAATGAATCTGCAACATGCATCAGCATATTTATTTCAGATTGCACATAAGAGTGGCAAGTGATAAATCTTTTCTTATTTAATATTTCTGCAATAGCATCCAGTTCAAGATCGCGACGCGGTTTGATTTTATTTTTATCTCTTAACAGATTATATTTTTTCCAACGGTCATTATAATTTCCTGCTCTTGTGAAAGCATCTATATAAACCTGCTCCACGCCCATTCTCGTTTGCGGATAACGGATCACCTGGTCATCTCCCCAATGACTTTGTTTAACATTTTCTCCCAATGCAAATTTGATGAAGCCATCCCATCCGGCGAATTTCATTTCTTCCGGTGTATGTCCCCATCGTAATTTTATAAGTTGTGTCTGACCACCAATCGGATTGGCCGATCCATGCAGAATGTGTGATGTTGTAACTCCACCGGCAAGCTGCCTGTATATATTAATATCACTGCAATCTATTACATCACCAATACGCACTTCTGCTGAGCTCGTTTGTGCTCCTTCATTAACACTTCCACTAACAGCAATATGTGAATGTTCATCTATAATACCTGCTGTTAAATGTTTGCCGGTTCCATCAACTGTTTCTGTTCCCTGTGATGCTGAAATATCTTTTCCTATCTGTGCAATTTTTCCATTGGTAATTAATACATCGGTGTTTTTTAATATTCCTTCTTTCTCATTTGTCCATACTGTTGCATTTTTTATTAATACACTTGTTGCTGCGGGAACAACAGGTGCACCAAATGCCATGTTGGGATACCACACTTCTCCCAATACCGGCTTCTCTTTCACTGAATCAACAACGGCGGGCAATATATATACTGAATCAAATACAGCATTCCATGTTATAGAATTCCCTTCAGGATCAATTCCTGTACCCTGCATTTTTGTGGGATCAACATCCAGCAAACCATTTAACCGGAACAAACCTTTAGTATTTGCTTTAACTAATTCAAATGACAGCATTATTAATTGTCCGGTATTGGTCATGGTAACTTTCCTGCGTGCTGAATCCTGCATAATATTTATTTCAGGATTATATATATCACCACCGATACGCATACGCAGTGTTTGACTTCCTGCAGTTAATGTATAATTACCACGCAGATCAGGAAGGTTGGTACGACGTATTACAAAACGTTTTCCCGACACCCAGTTTTCCAGCAATAAATTATCCTTATCAAACAACTCCTTTGTACTGACAATAAAGTTGGCAATCATTCCCGGGCGAAGTGCACCAATCATTTTATCTGCCTTTAATAATTGTGCTGGTGTTTCTGTTAAAGCTTTTAATGCCTGTTCTTTGCTCAAACCAAGTTCAATGGCTTTACGAATATTTTTATATAAATCTTTTTTATCCTTTAATCCATCAGTTGTAAATGCGAATGAAATCCCGGCTTTTTCCAGTGCCGCAGCATTTGCAGGAGCCAGCTCCCAATGTTTAAGTTGTTCCAGTGAAACATTTATTGCATCGTAAGGATCCGTTACATCAATGGTTTCAGGAAGTTTTAAAGGAATGATAAATGCACTTCCTGTTTTAGCAGCCTGAGCAATGTATTTATATTCATCACCTCCTCCTTTTATTATATAATTAACATGAAACTCTTTTCCGATTTCAGCAACACGAAGACTGTTAAGTATATCACCTGCATCAAAAATCTGCGGGAGATTGCGTTGCCCGTTAAATGCTTTTAAAGAGATATCAATATCATTATCGCTTGTACTTTCATACCATTCAGCATCATAATAAGTCTGACGTATCAATGCAATAGAACCCATTAATGATGATGGGTAATCCTGCGTTGAAGTTCCTTTATCAAATGAATAACAGGATGCAGCACGTTCTGTAAATATTACCTCATTTTCATTCTCATCCGACAATGAAACAAGTGCTCCTGTTCCTCTTGCAATACCATCTTTCTGGTGACTCATCACAGCTCCAAAACCCGACTTTCGCCATTCTTCTGCTTTTGCGGCATCCTTTGAAAACAAACGGTATGCATCTGTTTCAGGACGTATTGCCTGGTTCCAGTTATAAGCACCTGGTGTTGAAGATTCCATTTGCGGACCTCTGGGACGTTGCTGAGCAGGTCGTACAGGAATACCATAATCAGCATATATATCGATCAATGATGGATATATATATTTTCCGGAAAAATTATATACAACGGCATCAGTTGGAATTACTACAATCTGACCAGCAGCAACAATTTTATTTTTTACAATGAGGAGTGTAGCATCCTTTATAACTGTTTTTGCATCCACATAAATAGTTGCATGTGTAAATGCATAAGTATTTACTCTTTTATCAGGAATACCATTTATTGGAAATGTTTCCTGGGCATGTGTATTTAAATTGAATAGAAGTAAAAACGTTGAAAACGCTGTTAGTAATTTTCTCATCTCTGAATTATTGAAGGAAACGAAAGTAATAATTTTAACAACTGTCCAATAAAGAACAAATAACAGTCATTCAACAATTTATATGAGAACTTCCATTCCGGATTCTTCTGCGCAGAGCCTTCGCTTTCTACCGCGCGACCGGAAGACGCTGGATTATATACTGAGCCGGCTTGCGGTAAACAGTAGTCCTGAACGATATGATCTGTTGGCGGAACTTTTTGAAATGCACAGGACATCTGTTGGATTTGATCCTTCTGTTTTATCAAAAGGCAGATTTAAAAGATTTAAAGCATTTGAAATACGCCAGGTGCTTGTTGAACTGGAACAGGATCTGTCATTAATTCTTTCTTCTGATGAATATGCCGGACAGAATGAAACCATCACCACATACAAAGATTTATTCAATCAATATCTGACAACTGTTGAGTTACTTTCTGCACCACCATCAAAATCTTTAAACGATCAGGTGGATGCATTTTGTAAAATGTTAGTTCAGGAAGGGGCTTATGAATTGCTGTTATCATTTTATCGACAGGGACATCACCATTTCACCAGTAGAAATGTGCGCATCGACCAGGTGATAACAGATTACCGTGTTTTAATAGATACACTCGATTTTCATAATGCATTTATATTAACAGGACTTGAATCCATTCAACTGATAAATAATTCTTACCAGGGAAACAGTACTCAGGAAGAATTATTACTTCACCTGAATACATTGAAGAAATTAATTCAACAGACAACTGAAAACGTTTCTTTATTTGAACTGAAAGGAAGAGCAGTTCGCATTGCACAATTGCTTGACAGAAGTGCAACTGTAATAAATGAATTAACTAACGATATTTTTACTGCACGACAAAAGGGAATTATTGCCAATGATGATCTCGAAGCAGAACTTATTTGTGCAGCTGCTTTATATGATAACACACTTCCCGTAAATCAGAGACTGGAAATACTTTCCATTCAATCGTCAAGCAAACTGCTTTCTGCATACAGAATCATTCATACAAAACTGACGGAAGCGATTCTTCTTGCAGCCTCTGATAATCTTACCCAAGCACGCATTCATTTAAATGCTGCGGAACATCTTCTTATTAAAAACAGTTTCCGCAGCATCCAGATGAAAAAATTGTGGATGGAATTACATGTCCTGCGTTTCTTTATATATATAAGTGAAGAACTGCAGGAAATAAGTGTTTTCGAAAAAGCAGAATACCAGATATTAATCCAGGCAGTGCGTGAAACCGGTGATGAGATCAAAGAAGCGATGAACATTGCTGATGCACTACAATCAATTATGCATTGCATTAAAATTGAAACAGAAATATCTTCTGCATTAATGGATGAATGGCTGGAAATTGCAAGGAATGAAAATGTATTAAAAACGATTGTCAGGTTTTTCTCTTTAACTCTTTCAGAAAAAACACCTGCTAAAAAACTACTTGCATCAGTAAATGCTATAGAAGAAATGAAAGAACCTTTTTATTCAGATGTTTTTTGTGGCGTTTTGAAAAAGATGATTAGTAAAAATAAATAGTTCGTCATTCACCCTCTTCCGTCATTGCGAGGAGGAGGAACGACGACGTGGCAATCCCCTGTTGCGATGACAAATCAAACATGAGATCCATTAAGCAGGATGATTTTGTTTCTATTCAGGGGATTGCTTCGTACCTCGCAAAGACGCATTGGATGATGAAATTAATTCTGCATTCTTAATTCTGCATTCTTAATTCCTCTCAATCCTCACGTTCAATCTGCAACTCTTCCTTCTTCTTTTTTTGTGGATCTGATTTAGTATTTATCACACTGTCCTTTTTAAACCATCCAAATTCTTTATTTAAAATGGTTTTCAGATTACCCTTTTCTTTCTGTACATCCTGCACAATTTTTTCTTCCACGCCTTTCGAATCATATTTTATTTTAGGATTACCTGCCGGCCCAACCATAGTAAGGAAAATTTTGGTGCGGCCCAATCCATCATCTTCAACGGTGCCAAATTCTGTATTCATCTGTTTTACTTTTTTACCTGTTAATTGAGAAAGTAATAACTGAATCCGGTAATCAATGATGTTATCAAATGAATGAGTTCCACTGGCTGTTAATTCCAATGCGCTGGAATGAATATCCATTGCAGGTATATATATTTTTCGCTGATGAATATCAATATTATTTGTAAGTGTAGAGAATTTAATATCCTGCAGATCGGCGCCCTTTATATATTTCGCCAACGCCATCATCGGTTGAAACTGTATCAGCTCTCCCTGCTCAATGGTAATTTTACTCTGCACGGAAATTTTATCAGTATTGCAATTCAACGTCTTCGACCACATTCCCGCAAAAACAATATCAGCAGTTAATTTACCTCTCAGGTTCTTACTGGTAATTACATCCTGACCAAAATTTCCCATGTCGGCAAACAGTTCATTAATATCAATTCCTTTTACATCAGCATTACAGGAAATTAATATGCTGTCGTTATGTGAAGCATTTATAGTACCTGAAACTTTCCATCCACCACTCATTGATTTAAATGAAATACCATTACTGCTTACTGCTTTATTTCTAACCGCAATATCACCTTTTAAATTCCACGCCTGAAATTTGCGGAATGTAACATTGCCAAGATTGAGTTGCATCAGGAAATTAAAATTTTTATTTATGTCGAGATAGTAAGCCGTATCCCGTGATGTGGATTGTCCTTTATCCTCCAGCAATTCATTAAGATCAAGATTGCGTGATGATAACTGTGCATTGCCCGTTAAAACCTGGTCAGGCTGAATAAGAAAACTGATGAGATTATTTATATTGCCATTCAATGTAAAATCACTTCCTGATGCTTTTCCTCTCAAATCATTAATGGTAATTTTATTTCCATCCATAGTAAACAAACCATTGAAATCACTGAACTCTGCAGACTTTCCTTTCAATGTAAAAGCAACATCTTTCATTGCAATTGTTCCCGCCGACTGATACGTAGATGCTGTGCTTGCTTTTCCTTTAAACTGCATGTTCACCAGCAGCTGACCACTAATAGTTGAAATAGTATCAGGTTTATAAAAAGATGATGCAGTTGGCAAATCCAGATTACCAATAGCTTTCAGACTGATCCACGGATCAGAAAGATTTTCCATCAGTAACTCACCGCTGATGTGCTGATTGTCAAGCATGGCATTCACATTGGTAAAAGACAGATAACTCACTGGTGCAGATTTTTCTTTCTTGTTTATATATGTTCCTTTCAAAGAAATTTTACTTAGACGGTGTTCACTGTCTTTGGGTTTTACTGATGCATTTGCTGTGGAAAATTCTGCTTTAATTAATGGTGTTGCCGATTTGCCGTACAATCCTGATATACTTGTTTTGAAATTCACATTACCATCAAACTTATAATCATCCAGGTCCTTTATATATTCTTTCGGAACAATAGATAATAATTCTTTTAATCCTGCATCAGCTGATTGAATGTTTAATGCAATCATGTTTCCTGCTTCTACAGTCTGCACTGTTCCTTCTGCATTCAATACCAGATCAGCAATAGTTAATTGTGCTTTCTTCAATTGATATAATTTCGTAGCAGTATTTACATGTGTTACCAGATCGAGACTCACTTGCTTATTGTAGAGATAATTTACTTTCCCGGAAATAAAATTCTCCACCATCATATCTGATTTCACTGACAGATCATACTGATCAGAAGAAAATATTCCGGAGGCAGTTGCATTCTCCACCTGCATGGAATAATCATCGGAAGTAATATCATTTCTATATAAAATCTTTACATCCTTCATCACCACTTCGCTCAGATCAATAGCAGTACTGTTTTTCTTTTCCGCTGAAGACTGCCATACATCATAATTGGTTTCGCCATTCCGCATGATATATATAAACGATGAACCTCCTGTAATTTCAATCCGCTTTATACTTGCTTTATCATTAAACACATCCCACAAACTGAAATTCAGATTGAGTTTATGTGCACTGAGCAATGGTTTTTTTAATTCTTTGTAAGTAGTTCCTTCCGCCATAATATCGGTAAACTCTAAAGTGGCAGATGGAAAACGACGGATAAATGAAAATTGAATATCCTTTACATGAACAGGTGTTTTTAACCTGCTGTTGATGTTGGTGATGATAAGATTCTTGATCTGTTCCTCATATACAGTTGCCAGAATCCATGCAGTTGTGAAGAGGAACAACACAATGCTGCCAAGTATAATCAGGATTTTTTTCCAACGTTGCATCAGCACAAAAATAGACAGCTCTATATATTAAACTGATGCAGGCAAAATAATATTGTTCACAGAAAATAAAAAAGGGTCTTTGCAGACCCTTTCTCTATAAATAATGAATATTTACGCTCTTATTATCCTGCAAAATTCTTTGCAGCCTGTTCCCAGTTAATAACATTCCACCAGGCAGTGCAGTAATCAGGACGACGGTTCTGGTAATTCAGGTAATAGGCATGTTCCCACACATCCAGTCCGATCACAGGTGTTCCCTGCACTTCGGCAACATCCATCAAAGGATTATCCTGGTTTGGAGTAGAAATTATTTCCAGTTTACCGCTGCTGTTTTTAATCAGCCATGCCCAACCGGAACCAAAACGCCCAACACCTGCAGCATTAAACTTCGTTTTAAAATCATCAAAACTTCCGAACGTTGCAGTTATTGCATCTCCCAATGCACCTGATGGAGGACCACCACCACCTGGCATCATCAGATTCCAGAACATAGAATGATTGTAATGTCCGCCACCGTTATTACGAACAGGTGCAGGATATTTAGAAATAGTTTTACAAAGTTCTTCAATGCTTAAATTTTCAGCAGGAGTTCCTGCAACAGCATTATTCAGATTGGTAACATAAGCCTGGTGATGTTTACCATGATGTATCTCCATCGTTTTTGCATCGATGTGTGGTTCCAGTGCATTAAATGCATAAGGTAACTGAGGTAATGTGAAAGCCATATTTTTTTGAATTTAATTGTTAGAATAAGTAATAAAATTCCCTTTTAAAATTGTTTGGGATTGATGCAAATTTAATTAGAAAAAGAATGTATGCTTCTTCAATTTTTTAAACAATCGTTTTTGTCTTTCAGGTGGAATCTAACCTTGAGCGCTCATAGGTATTTATGTTTAAACAAAAGGTATTCAAAGCTCTTAAGCTTTTTTCAAACTGTATAAGCTATTCAAAACTCATGTGTTTCAATCACGGCGAGGTTCCTCCTGAAGGACAAATCGGGAAATTCCAATAAAAACTAATTTAAAGTCTTGATACTTGTGTCTTGATACTTGATACTAATTTATTCCTGGAAATATACTCTTTTCACCCTTGAAGAAATTCCGGTAAGCACTTCATAAGGAATCGTATCAAGTTGTTTTGCAATTTCGAGAATTGAATATTCATTACCGAACACAATCACTTCTGTTCCTTCACGAGCAGGAATTCCGGTAATATCAATCATCGTCATATCCATACATACACTTCCAACAACAGGAGCAAATTGTCCCATCACCAGCATTTTTCCAACTTCACTTCCAAGGTGTCGGTTAAATCCATCTGCATAACCAATTCCAACAGTTGCAATGGTCATGTCCTGTTTCGCAACACCCTTTCTGCTGTAGCCAATTGTTTCACCAGCCTTCACATGTTTTATTTGTGAGATCGTTGTTTTCAATGTTGCTACCATCTGCAATTGCCGTTGTTCATTCGCAGTTGCTGCAACACCATGCAATCCGATTCCCAGTCGCACCATATCCATCTGTGCTTCCGGAA
>JBDTVD010000026.1:0-20135 GCA_040007375.1 Bacteroidota bacterium
AAATGTAGATTTGTAGGGAGCAATATGCTTTTTATGAAGAAAGTCCTGATATTTTTAGTTGATGATGATGAAGATGACAGAGAAGTTTTTTTAGAGGCACTCCATGAGGTAAATGACAGTTTTTTATTTGTAACTGCAGAAGATGGAGAGAAGGCATTAAAATATTTAAGTGATGCTTCCAACCGTTTGCCTGATCTGATTTTTTTAGATATGAATATGCCAAGACTTGATGGCAGACAATGTCTTCAGGAAATAAAAAAATCACCTCGGCTAAGTTCCATTCCTGTAGTAGTTTATTCCACAACAAAGAGAGAAGATGATGTTCGTGAAACAACTAGATTAGGTGCTGTACATTTTTTAACAAAGCCAGTATTATTTCATGAAATTACTTCTGCACTTTCAGATATGATCAACCGGTTTATTTCTCTTAAACAAATTAAGATGAAGGATTAATCCTGGTTAAAGAGAAGCTGTGATGTACTGATGAGAGGTAGTTCACCCATCTGTATTATTTCCGGCATATTAAACCACAGTTCCAGGGAGTCCACAGATTTTTGATCAAACCATCCTGATTCGAGTGTATAATCATCCGCTCCTGATTTTAATTTCCCATCCAGAATTCTTCCGCTGTAATATATATACAACCCTCTCAGTGAAACCGGACGGGTAATATAATGCAGAAAATAAATTCCGTTTATTGCAATATCATAACCTGTTGCCAATGCAGTAAGCCGCATTGCAGCATTGGTTAATGATTCCTTTTCGGTAACTGTTCCTCCTGGTAAATACCATTTGTGCTGGTATTTTACATCACTTTTCTTAATAAGAAGTAACTTTTTATCGCTTATTATTTTTACAAACACCTTTACATTCATCCTTTGTCAACATTTAAGTAATGTAATATCTATTCATATAAATTACTTTCAGTTGGTTTGAGGTGGAATATATAATTGTATGTTGGTTAATTTTAAAAACCGAATGCAATTCCGGCACTTACTGACAGATTGGAATTTTTAACATCATCCGTTCCGGCAGGCTTTTCATCTCTGATGTCGCTGGCTCCTATATAATATCTTAAATCAAAATTGAACCATGTTTCTTCAGTAATTCTCAGGTTAAATCCTGCTCCTGCAATTGCTCCAAAATCTGTTGACTTAAACGAATCTTTACTGTCTTTTGTACTTGACTCTTCAGTAGATATTAATCCATCATTGGTAGTGGTAGTGCTTTTATTTTCTGCACTAAGCAAAAATCCAAGATCAGGTCCAAGAGAAATTTTAGGCCGGAGCGCATCACCAAATTGCCCGAAAAATACGCAAGCCTGTAAGGGAATCCGAAGGTAATTCAATCGTGCTTTAACATCACTCTTAAATGTAAATCCCGGACTAGTTACTGTGGTTTTATATTTTGCACCTTCTCTTGAATAAAGAAGATCAAGTGATACGCCGAAGTGTTCCTGGAAACTATAAACTGCAAAGGCACCGACAAGCAATCCGGCTTTCATCTCACTGTTATCAAAACCTGATATATCACTGAAATTAACTCCTAATCGAGGACCTGCTGAAAAGTAATTTGTAAATCCTGAAGTGCTTGTCTGGGCATAGGAATTGATTGCACCAGATGTTACAAGAAGAATCAAAATGAATAATTTTCTCATATATTTTTTCTTTATATATTATAGAGTTATATATAAAACTTTGTACCAATAGAGAGGATTATCACTTCACCTTTTTCAATTGTTCCAGCTTTTCATTAATATGTTTGTAATTTGAATTCCATTTATTCTGCCATTCTGCATCTCGCTTTTCCGCAGGTCTTTTTAACAGCATCTTTAAACTGTTTTTCCGGTTTTCAATATCAGATAGTGCCACCTGATTTTTTTTGAGGAAATCTGCACTTGCTGTTTTTTTAATTTCAGCTACCTGTTGCTCAATCTTTGTTATCACAGCGTCATCAGCAACATTCTGTGCCTGTAATGAAATGCTGACCAGCAGCAATATATATATACCAATATGTTTCATATGTTTAAAGAGGTTGCATTAGTTCAAGTGCCTGGTTAAGGCTACTGTAACTAATAGGTTTTGGAATAAAGAAATCTGCACCATTATCCATTGCTTGTTTCTGTAAATTGCTCATAGCACTAATCACTACAACAAAAAGTGGTTTTCCTTTTATGCTTTCTTTAAATTTTCTGATGTTATTTATACCAAGCCCATCGGGTAAATTCTGATCAAGAATAAGTATTTCCGGTTGTTGGGAAACTAACTTTTCATAACCATCTTTTAAGGAAGTGGAATAAGATACATCCTTATTCCTTTTCTTTAAAAATGATTTAAGCAACATGCAAATGTCAATCTCATCATCAATTATCAACGTCTTCTGTAAATGCACTGATAAATCAGTTGTCAGGTTATTCATGAGTTAGTTATTTTTAATCCTGGAAATTTAAACAAGGAGAATAAGCAGTAAAATGATGATGATTATAGCACCCACAGAAAGATAAACACCACCGCTTGTTTCCGCCATTTTCTTACGGATGCTTTTTACTTCAGAACGCAATTCTTTTTTCTCGTGTGGTTTTAATTCTGATTTGTCCATGTTGTTTATTTCCTCCAGTCTGTTCGTCAGAATCAACATTTCTGTTTTCTGAAGTGAATCGGATTTTGCAGAAATGACAGGAACTTTTTCAGCATTAACTAATGAGCAGGAGAGAAGTAAAGCAATAAGGAAACTGAAGAAAATATTTTTTCCGGTGTTGTGTGGCTTAAGTGCAGTTTGTTGTGATGTTGAAGGATCGATGAATCCAGGATCACCTTTTTCTGTTGGATCTTTTAGAGGCGAATCCGGTAACGGAACACTATCAGGTCCTGGAAAATTTCTTTCGTTTTCTATGCGCGGGATGGGTTTCTCACCAGGAGTAGTTCCAGGATTTTCCGGTTCTTTTATTTCTTTTGATGGAGTGGTAAAGTCATTATCTTCATCAGGCAACACCGGAATCTGTACTTCTGTTTTACCAGGCTCATGCTTCGTTGGATCTGGTGAAGGATGCGGTTTGCTAACAGAAGATTTCTGATTTGCTTTATGTTCTGTTTTCATCTTATATATAATTATCTGTTAAATTATTATTTAGTTACTTTTTGGATTTTGTTGAATTTCCTTTTTCTCTTTTTCTTTAGCTTTCTCTTTATCTTTTTTCCTGAAGTAACCTTTTAACAGGAAACTGTTTTTCGCAGCATTCATATTTTCATTAAGGCCTTTGCTGCTTTGCCTGAGATTTTCCATTGTTTCATCAAGGTTGGTTGCAATACTTGTATCTTTTAATAATTTACCCAGAGCACCATTACCCTGATTCAGATTAAACAATATTGCAGCCAACTGTCCGGAGATGATTTCTGCATTTTCTACTGTAACCTGAAAGCTGGCCATTATTGCATCAGTTTCAACAGGTTCATTGGAACTAAGAATACTTCCCTGCTTTATAGGTTCCCCTTTTCCTTCTCCCTGTGCAATATTAACTACACGATCCCCAATAATACCATCAGAACCAACCAAAACGATACAATCTGTTTTTATAAAATGTTTTACGTCATCATCAATAATCATATCTACCCGAACTGAGGTATCGTTAGTAATACTAATGTTGTCAACTGTCCCCACATTGATGCCTGCATATCTCACATTGTTCCCGATCTGAAGTCCACTAACATTTTTTAATTTAGTATGTACATTGATTACTGTATTAAAAAGATGTTTCTGCCTGCCTATATAAAAGAGAGCTGTAAGAAACAGCAGAAAGCCTCCTGTTATAAATAGACCTAAACGTATTTTGAAATTTTCTGTGCGGGATTCCATGACTATGTTTTAAAGAATGAATTGATTAATGTGTCTGTACTGTTTTTTAGTTCGTCAAATGATCCTGTTGCAAATACTTTTCCTTCTTTTAAAAGTATTAACCGATCAGCTGTTATTCTCGCACACAATAAATCGTGAGTGATTATTATTGATGATGTTTTATATTTTTTCTGAATATCATTTATCAGAAGACTGATTTCCTCTGAAGTAACCGGATCAAGTCCTGTTGTAGGTTCATCATATAACATGATCTGTGGATCTATGATGAGTGTTCGTGCAAGTCCGATCCGTTTACGCATTCCTCCTGACAACTGCGAAGGCATTTTATATAAAGCATCACTCAAACCAACACCATTAAGTGCTTCTTCTATTTTTTCCATGCGTTGTTTTTTAGTAAGGTCATGACGAATACGCAGCAATGGAAACTCCAGATTATCCTTAACATTCATCGAATCATATAATGCACTGCTTTGAAAAAGGAAACCAATTTTTTTCCGGAGTTCATTCAATTCTTTTTTATTCAGATCAGGAATTGACTCACCTAATACCAATACTTTTCCATTGTCGGGTTTTAATAGTCCTGCAATGCATTTAATGAGTACTGATTTTCCGGAACCTGATTTGCCAAGTATAACAAGGTTTTCTTCTTTATTCAATTGAAATGAAACTCCATCCAATACCTTCTGACTGCCAAATGATTTTTCAAGATCTGTAATATTTATTATCGGAACTCCAGCAGTTGATTTTTCTACTGCCTGATCCGTGTGTTGTTGTTCAATCATTGGAGCATGTCAGTTATCTGAACGGCAATCATATCAGTAATTATTACCAGTAGTGATGCCATTACAACGGATGAAGTTGCAGCAATACCAACGCTTTCTGTTCCGCGTCCTGCAGTAAATCCTTTATAACACCCAACTAAACCAATTACTAATCCGAACAAAAATGATTTTAATAATGCAGGAATAAAATCAATAAACTCAACAGAAGCAAATGCATGTGAGAGAAATAAAACCAACCCAACGCTTCCTTTAATGTTAACTCCTACCCAGCTTCCAAATAATCCTGCAGCATCTGCAAATAAAACCAGAACAGGTAACATTAATGTAACTGCAAGTACTCGTGTTACTACAAGAAACCGTAGCGGATTAACTGCTGACACTTCCATTGCATCAATCTGTTCTGTTACTTTCATAGATCCTATTTCTGCACCTATTCCTGATCCTATTTTGCCTGCACATATTAATGCTGTTATAACAGGACCAATTTCGCGTATCATAGAAACAGCAACCATTCCAGGTAGCATCGATTCTGCTCCGAAATCAGAAAGAATAGGGCGGGACTGAATAGTTAACACCAGTCCCATAATTCCACCGGTAGTAATAACAAGTGGCAGAGATCTGTATCCTGTTTCGAAACACTGACGGAAGAATTCTTTGTATTCAAAATCCACAGAAAATATTTCTCTTATCATCCGAATAATAAAGAGTGCAGCATTTCCTGTGTCGGATAAAAAGTTTCCGGCTTTCTCCTTCTTTTCAATAATATGACTTCCAATTGCAGCAGTATGCTTTGAAACAAGTTTTTTTCCGGGTATCCGGCGTTGGTTGTCTTTCATAGATTGCTATGAAGTTTCAAAACGAATGCCCTTAAATAACAGTTGAAGAAAGGTGAAAAAACAGAGGAAGATTTATGTTTCCGGTAATAAATTCTACACAGTGGTGTATATAATCCTCAGGATGAAATTATTTTGTATATATTATCTCTGAAGTTTTACGGCACAATATTGCTATAAAGTAAATTCAAAAAATATCATATTAATAAATCTAAAAATTTAAAATCATGTCAGACAACACAAAAGTACTCGGAGCACTTATACTTGGTGCAGCAGCAGGAGCCGTACTGGGATTATTATTCGCGCCAGATAAAGGCAGTAACATAAGAAAACAAATTAAAGGAAATGTGGATGATATCATTGATCAGCTTTCCGATAAAATTAATGAAGGAATGGATACACTTTCTGATTTAAAAGATAAAGCAAGATCGGGAGTAGATGATCTTAAGAATAAAGCTTCCGGATTAAAGGATGAAGCAGAATCAGAAATGAATCATCTGAAGAACAAAGGAAAACAGATGGCTAATAATTATTAATTAATTAAATTAAAAACACCTATGGAAGAGAACACTAAAGTAGAACGTTTACTTGGTAACATAAAAGACTATGCAGAAACCAGGTTTGACATAATATTGCTGAATTCGCAGGAGAAAGTAAGTAACGTTTTATCTTCTCTAACAACAGTTGCAGTGCTTGTCCTATGCGGTCTCTTTGTTTTATTATTTGCAAGTATTGGTGCAGCATGGTTAATTGGCCACGCTATGCATAACCCTTCCATAGGTTTTTTTATTGTAGGTGGATTTTATCTGCTGATCACATTATTGGTTTTTTACAACCGTGATCAATGGATCAGAAATCCGGTTACTAATTCCTTACTAAAGAAAATAAATATTAATGAGAACGATTAATACACTGGATGACCTCCGTAAAGAAAGAATTCGTCTGCAATTAAAAAGCGATGAGTTACAGATTGCTATTAAAAATGATTTTAAAGAACTGCAATCATGGTTGCATCCTGTTGAGAAGATCAAGCAAGGAGCAGAAAAAATATTGTTCCGGGAACACAATGGAATCTTTACCGAATCTATGGGGAATCTTGCTGGTTTTCTGGGGAGGAAAGTGATTTTTCGCAATGCAGGATTTTTAACAAAACTGGTAGTTCCATTTCTAATTAAAAATTTAACAACACATCTTGTAGTTGACAATAAGGAAAAAATATATTCATTAGCCATTAAATTACTTTCCTCATTTACAAGGAAAAGAAAAGAAGAACGGGAACATTTTGATGAAGGCACAGCAAGCTCACATTTCAATTAACTGTAGAGTGGCAGATAGAACATGAATTCGGAACCATGATTCACTTTACTTTTTGCAATTATATATCCATCGTGATTATCAATGATTCTTTTGCACATGGCAAGACCAATTCCTGTCCCTGTAAATTCTGATTTTCCCTCCAGCCTTTGAAAGATTATAAATATTTTTTCAGCATACAGTTCATCAAATCCAATTCCATTATCTGCTATCGAAATTTTATGAAAAAATTTTGTGGAATCCCCGGGTTTAACCTGTTTAATCTGTTGACCTTCCACTGTTGAATAACGTATTATAATGTGTGGGATAATTTGCGGCCTTACAAATTTAAGTGCATTTGTAATCAGGTTCATCAGCAACTGTTCTATCTGTGTTCCATTGGCCAAAACAACTGGCAATTTCTCATAGGTAATTTTTGCATTTGAAGCTGTTATCGATTCATTCAACAGATCAAGAACATTGCGTAGAGAAACATTCATATCAACACTCACTGTTTTTTTAACATTGGAATTTGCGATTTGCGAATAGGAAAGCAGATCATTAATTAATATACGCATCCGTTCTGCTGCATTCTGCATTCTGTCCACAATAAATTTTCCATCATCATTCAGCGCTTCATTATGTTTTACCTGTAACCTGTTGCCGAATGTTTGTATTTTTCTTAAAGGCTCCTGGAGATCATGACTGGCAACATAAGCAAATTGTTCCAGCTCAGAATTGGATCGTTCCAGTGCTTTAATATGATATTGCAATTCATTCTGAATAAGAATCCGTGCACGCAGTTCTCTGACGATAATCAGATACGATATATATATGAGCGTTATTGACATCAATGCAAGAATTATCATAAGCAATGGTGTTAAGATAGCATACTTGTTTTTCAGTTTTTGACGTGAATCGAGTTTTATATCAATCTGCTTATGTATTTGAAATTTCAGTCTTCTGATGTCATCCATTGCCAGTTTCCCTCTCAATAAAACATTTTCATTGATGCCGGAATAATCTTTATATGATTTATCATTACGTGCTAAATCATTCAGATAAGTAACTCTTAATGATGAGGTCTTGATAAAAGACTCAATTAATAATTTGTAATCAGGATCATCGTTTGTCAGGTTGCGCAATTCATTCAACGAAGCATAAATTTTATTGTTTGCATCATTTAATGGTTCAAGAAATATAGAATCTTTAGTCAGCAGATAACCTCTTTGCCCCGTTTCAGCATCCTTCAGAATAGAAAAGCATTCTTCTATTTTAAAATTTAAATTATTTGTTTCATCAACCAGGTTACTGTATTCCAGAAGACTCTGCAAACGGGCATAAAAAAGATATGCTATATAAAGCAGAACGAATAGTGTTATAGTTACGATAAGCCGGGAAAACCTGATTGAGGTATTTATTTTCATATAAACTTCTGTCCTGTGGAAAGTGCTTCCCAAAATTAGGATATAATTTCCTTTTTAAGGGGGTTTTTACATTGGAAAACTTATTGCAATGTGATGTTCAACTTATCAAAGTTGCAGATGAAACAACAGCAAAATCAATCACAACAATTGCGGCAAGGTTACTATTTGTCGCAGCATCACATGAAACTGATGCACATAATGCATCTTTCAGGTTATGCTTTGCAGGAATATATAGCGATTGAACTGGAACAGAACCCCGTTTTGGAAAAGGAAAGTGAAACCGAAACAGATGATCAGGAAGAAATATATGAATCTGACGACTCAGAAGTGGAACTCGACATCTGGAATGAGGATGAAGATCTTCTTGAGAAGAGTTATAAGCAATCATTAACTCAGGCTGAATATTACGAAGCTCCTGTGGTTCAGTATTACTCGCTTCATGAAAGTTTAAAAGAGCAGATTCATATGATGAAGCTGAATGATAATCTTGCATCAGTTTGTTGTTTTATTGTTGATGAACTGGATGATGATGGTTACTTACGGCGACCTGTTGATGATGTAGCTTATGATCTCAGTTTTTCTGATGGTAAACTGGTTCCGGGTTCACGCATAGAAGAAGGATTACAATGGGTTCAGAAATGTGAACCTGCAGGTGTTGGAGCACGTGATCTGAAGGAATGTCTTTATCTGCAGTTATTACGGATGCGACGCACAGGAAATATAATCAATGAAATTGCATTGCGCATATTTGAAGTGCAATATCAAAATCTCATTCATCATAATTATAACAAGTTAAAAGCTGCATTAAATATTTCTGATGAACAGTTTAATTCTACCGTTCAGCACATCAGCAAATTAAATCCGAAACCTGCAACAGATGCTAACCGATATGAATTATTAAAAGAGCAGATCATCCCGGAATTTGAAGTGATAGAAGATGATGGAAAATTGTACGCATCATTAACTTCTTCTGAGTATTCAGGATTATATGTTAATCCACAATACCATGTAACAGGAGTTGATGATCTTAAGAATAACAGTGAAAAAAGGCAGGCAGAAAATTATTTTCAGAACCTTGTTACAGAAGCAAACTCACTTATTTCAGCATTGAAAGAAAGAGAAACCACAATGAGTAAAATCATTATAACTATTGTTGGAATGCAATCTGATTTTTTTCGTTCAGGAGATTATAAACAACTGCGCCCGATGATTTTGCAGGATATTGCAAATGCAACAGGATATGATATCAGTTCGGTATCCAGAATCACCAGCAACAAACATGTTCAAACGGCATATGGCATATTTGCATTGAAAAGTCTCTTTATGCGGGGTTTGAATACAGAAAATTCTCCTGAGAGTTCATTAACTGCAGTAAAGGTTCAGGAATTTATTCAGGAAATAATTAATGGAGAAGATAAAAATCATCCCTATTCAGATACCATGATTGCATCTTTATTGAAAGAAAAAGGTGCAGTTATAGCAAGAAGAACAGTAGTAAAATATCGGGAGTTAATGAATATTCCGAACAGCACAATGAGAAAAGATCATTAATGGGGAATTTTGTGAAAATGATTCCCCATTTTTCAGAAATAAATTATTAAAAATTATTTTGCATGTTATTCTGAGTAATTATAAATACCTGGAATACCATACGTACCATTTTCAATTCTCAGTAATGAAGATGTAAGGCTATTGAGATATTTTTTTAACCTGTTAGCTGAATAAGAAAGTCTTTCACGCTCCTCTGAATTTTTTGAAGATTCACTTTTGTTTTTTAAGTCTTTTTCATAAGAGTACGCATTCAATCGTCGTCGGATTTCTTCATACTGTTTCAGTGCAGATTCCAGTTTACAAATCAGTAGAAATCTGAAATCAGAAAGTTCTTTTGCTGAATAATTTTTCATTTCATTGGTAATATGTATTATTTATTAATAAAATATAGTTCCTGCTTATTTTGTGGAAAGTATTTCTCAAATACCTATTGGTTTTATATTTGCCAAAAGCCAAAACACAAAATCGGACAACAATGATAAAATTACTGATAATAGAAGATGACCATGATATGGGTAAGCTTCTTAAGAGCTTTCTAACGAAGAATGGATATGAGGTGGAATTAGCAACTAATGGAAATAAAGGAATTGCCATGTTTAATGCATCACCTGCTGAAGTAGTTTTATGTGATTATCGTTTAGGTGATATGGATGGAATTGAAGTGTTAAGAAAGATCCAGGAAACAGAACCAGGAGTTCCATTTATTATCATGACAGGATATTCAGATATACGCACAGCAGTTAATGTTATGAAAATGGGAGCCTTTGATTACCTCGCAAAACCATTACTTCCTGATGAAACACTGCAGTTGATACGTACTGCAGTAGAAAGAAAAACAGGTCAGCCTTATGTTGCAAAGGCAGATAACGAAGTAAACAATAACCAGGGATCCGGAAGAGTAAAAATAAATGGTACGCGTGGTGAATATCTCTTTGGTAAGAGCGCACTTTCAAAGGAATTAATGCGTCAGGTGGATCTTGTTGCACCCACAGGATATAGTGTAATTATATATGGTGAAAGCGGAGCAGGGAAGGAAGCAATTGCACAAACGATACACAAGAAAAGTAAAAGAAGTAAAATGCCTTTCGTTGCAATGGATTGTGGTGCAATTTCAAAAGAGCTTGCAGGAAGTGAATTATTTGGCCATGAGAAAGGTTCATTTACGGGAGCTCTTGCTACTAAAATAGGGCATTTTGAACTGGCTAATGGAGGAACACTTTTCCTGGATGAAATTGCAAATCTTCCTTACGATGTACAATCATCATTACTTCGAGTTGTACAGGAAAGAAAAGTGAGAAGGATTGGTGGTAACAAAGAAATTCCTATTGATGTTAGAATCATTGTAGCAAGTAATGAGAATTTAGCAACTGCTCAAAAGAATGGAAGGTTCAGAGAAGATCTTTATCACAGGTTTAATGAATTCCATTTAGTGGTTCCGGCTTTACGTGAAAGAAAGGAGGACATCATTCTCTTTGCGAAACACTTTCTGAATCTTGCCAATCAGGAGCTTGATAAAAGCCTGACAGGATTCAGTGCTGATGTAGAAGAACAGTTTCTGCGTTACCCCTGGTATGGTAACCTTAGGGAAATGAAAAATGTAATTCGACGGGCAGCGTTATTAAGTGAAGGAACTACGGTTGAAAGTAAATCATTGCCTTTTGAGATTTCAAATTTTTCCAGAACTGCAATGGCAATTCCTGAAGATAAAACTGAGAATGCAGTTGTATTGTCTGTGATGCATAAGGAAGAACGTCCGGATCTTAAATCTGCAGCACTTGAAGCAGAATATGATCTGATAATTAAAGTGCTTAAAGAAGTGAATTATAATAAAAGTAAAGCAGCAAAAATATTAAATATCGACAGGAAGACACTTTACAACAAAATGAAAGCTTATAATATGGAGGTGTAACGTAGAGTATGAATGATAATGGAATCATAAAAGTGCTTCTTGTAGAAGATGATGAAGATGATTATATACTTTTTAAAGAATATCTATCTGAAATAACTGCACAGAATCACGACCTGGTGTGGGCATCCACCTATGAAAAGGCAAAAACAGAAATTGTTTCAGGGAAGCATGATATATATATATATGATTATCTGCTGGGAACAAAAACAGGATTGGACCTTATAGAGTTTACTCTTAAGGAAGGAATAGACGCTCCTATTGTTCTTCTTACCGGACTTGGTAATGCCGATTTAGATAGAAGAGCCATGGAGATGGGTGCTTCCGATTACCTTGTTAAGAGTGAAATAGATTCTGAAAAACTGGAGCGCAGTATCCGCTATTGCATTAAGCAGAATAACATTCTCAAGAAGCTAAAGGCAAGTGAAAAAAAATTCAGAAGCTTTTTTGAAAACTCATACGACGTAATATATATATCCAACCAGCATGGAGATATTCTTGATATAAATAAATCCGCTGAAAGATTATTCGGCTATACCGTGGACGAATTGCTGAAGATGAATGCGGCTCAGCTTTATGATAATCCATTAGACCGTTCACGTTTTATTAACTCAATTAATAAAACAGGAGTCTTTTCAAATTTTGAAGTTACTCTAAAAGATAAATATGGTAACCGTAAGTATTGTACGCTTGCTGCAAACCTCCAGCGTATTGATGAAGTCGGGAATATATATTACCAGGGAATTGTTCATGACATGACACGTCGTAAAAAAGCAGAGCAGGATCTTCTTATTGCAGAAAAACTTATTGTAACAGGGAGGCTTGCCAGGGCACTTGCGCATGAAGTCAGAAATCCGTTAACAAATATCAACCTTGCAGTGGAACAACTAGAAGAAGATGTTGTTTCGGATGATAGTAAAACGTACTTTGATATTATCCGACGTAACAGTAATAGAATTAACGATCTTGTTACCCAGCTTATGGAAAATTCAAGGCCTCCGGAAATTCTTTCTGAGAAAATATCACTTCATAATATCCTTAATAAAACGCTTGCACTTGCAAATGATAGGGCTGCCTTAAAAAATATCCGTATTGAAACCCATTTTGGAGAGAATTTAGAATTGCAGGCTGATGAATCAAGGCTTGTAACGGCACTACTCAATATTATTATTAATGCAATTGAAGCGGTGGAACCTGAAAAAGGGGTTATCCGTATTTCTTCAGATTGCAAAAACAAAAAGTGTATAATTACAATAGAAGATAATGGCCGTGGAATGACATCACAGGAAGTGTCCAGTATTTTTGAACCTTACTTTACAGCAAAGGCTAATGGAATGGGGTTGGGGCTTTCATCAACTCATAGTATAATCAGAAATCATAACGGTCAGATTGAGGTAGACTCAGAACTTTACAAAGGATCCAGGTTCCGGGTGATTCTGGAAGTTTTGTAAGGACTGGTATTTTAAATTATTTGTTTCGTGAAACTTTATATGATGAGGGATTGCATTATCCTTTGATTATCAGATAGGAATTTTTTGAAGGTGTAAAACCTGGGAACCAGCCGTAATAACTTGCCCTGATCAGTATGTTTCTTAAAATAAGTTCACTTATGAACAACTTATTAACCTGCAAACAACAGTTTTTTAATGATTACCTTAAAAGTATAAAGCATTAATTTTCATAACTATAACCTAAAATAAATTTAATTTTCAAACTGATTTTTTAGCTTAAGATTTGGTTCGAAATTATTTTCAGCCCTGGCTTGTTAATCTCGAAACGATTTGTATTTTTGCGCTCCCTTTTTAGGGGTATAGTGTATTTGAACGAAACTAAAATCAAGTAAAAAATAAGCAAGAATGCCAACTATTCAGCAATTAGTACGCAAGGGGCGCTCCAAGCTGGTTGATAAAAGTAAGTCACCCGCTTTAATGTCATGCCCGCAACGTCGTGGTGTATGTACACGTGTATATACTACAACGCCAAAGAAGCCGAATTCGGCTATGCGCAAGGTAGCGAGGGTTCGATTGACTAATAAATTTGAAGTTACTGCTTATATACCTGGTGAAGGTCATAATCTGCAGGAACACTCAATCGTGATGATTCGCGGTGGAAGGGTAAAAGATCTTCCGGGAGTTCGTTATCACATTATACGTGGAACACTGGATACATCAGGAGTTGATGGTCGTAATCAGCGCCGTTCAAAATACGGAACTAAAAAGCCTAAAGCAGGTGCTGCAGCTGCTGCAAAAAAATAATTAATTAAAGAACAGAATTACTTCTATAAAGTCATGAGGAAAAGCAAACCTAAAAAGAGAATCCTGTTACCGGATCCAAAGTTTAATGATCCATTGGTAACAAGGTTCGTGAATAACATGATGTATTCAGGTAAGAAGGGTACGAGTTACGAAATTTTCTATGACGCTATTGAAAAAGTAGAAAATCGTACAAAGGAAAATGGCCTTGAAACATGGAGAACAGCTTTGAATAATGTAATGCCTGCTGTGGAAGTAAAGAGCCGTCGCGTTGGTGGTGCAACATTCCAGATTCCATCTGAAGTTCGTCCTGACAGAAAAGTAGCTGTAGGAATGAAATGGATGATTCTTTATGCACGCAAGCGAAATGAAAAAAGTATGGCCGACAGATTAGCAGGAGAAATTATGGCTGCTGCAAAAGGTGAAGGGGCAGCTGTTAAGAAGAAGGATGATACACATAGAATGGCTGAAGCAAACAAAGCGTTTTCACATTTTAAAGTATAATCAGGTTTATAATTTACATAAGAGTTAAGGAGAAAAATACAAATGGCTGCTGAGTCAAAAATTGATCTTAAATTCGTTCGTAATATTGGAATTTCTGCACACATTGATGCTGGAAAAACTACTACTACTGAGCGTATATTATACTATACCGGTGTAACTCATAAAATAGGTGAGGTACATGATGGCGCTGCTACAATGGACTGGATGGTTCAGGAGCAGGAGCGCGGTATCACAATCACATCAGCGGCTACTACTACATATTGGAATTACCCTACTAAAAACGGTGAGGCAACTCCTGATACCAAGAAGTATAAGATGAACATCATTGATACTCCTGGTCACGTTGATTTTACTGTTGAAGTAGAGCGTTCATTGCGTGTGTTGGATGGTGCTGTTGCTTTATTCTGTGCGGTTGGTGGTGTTGAGCCTCAGTCTGAAACAGTTTGGCGTCAGATGAATAAATATACTGTACCACGTATTGGATTCGTAAATAAAATGGACCGTGCCGGTGCTGACTTTTTTAATGTTGTAAAGCAGGTTCGTGAAATGCTTGCAGGTAATCCTGTTCCATTACAGGTACCGATCGGAGCTGAAGAAAAATTTAAAGGTGTTGTTGATCTGATCAGCAATAAAGCAATCGTTTGGAATGATGAAACTCAAGGAATGACATTTACCGAAATTCCTATTCCTGATGATTTGAAAGAAGAAGTAGCTATGTGGCGTGAGAAGCTTGTTGAATCAATTGCTGAATTTGATGACAAGTTAATGGAAAAGTTTTTTGATAATCCTGATTCAATTACAGAAGAGGAGATGATGAATGCTGTACGTTTAGCTACGTGCGCAATGAAAATTACTCCAATGATGTGTGGATCTGCCTTTAAAAATAAAGGTGTACAGACAATGCTTGATGCAGTAATGTCATACCTTCCAAGTCCAATGGATGTTCCTGCTGTTATTGGAATAAATCCTGATACAGAGAAAGAAGAAGAAAGAAGACCTGATCCAAGTGATAAGTTTGCTGCATTGGCATTCAAAATTATGACTGATCCATTTGTAGGCCGACTGGCATTCTTCCGAGTGTATTCCGGTAAATTAGATGCAGGTTCTTATGTGTTAAATGCACGTACTGGAAAGAATGAGCGTATCTCACGTATCATCCGTATGCACGCTAATAAGCAAAACCCAATCGACACTATTGAAGCTGGAGATATCGGTGCCGCTGTTGGTTTTAAAGATATCAAAACAGGTGATACACTTTGTGATGAAAAATACCCGATCGTTCTTGAATCAATGAGTTTCCCTGAGCCTGTTATCGGATTAGCAGTTGAGCCAAAGACTCAAGCCGATCAGGATAAACTAGGTATGGCTTTGGCGAAATTGGCTGAAGAGGATCCTACATTCCGTGTAAATTCTGATCAGGAAACTGGACAGACTATCATTAGTGGAATGGGTGAGTTGCATTTGGAAATTATTGTTGACCGTTTAAAGCGTGAGTTTAAAGTAGAATGTAATCAGGGAGCACCGCAGGTATCTTATAAAGAGGCTATCACTGGTAAAGTAACTCATCGCGAGGTTTATAAAAAACAAACAGGTGGCCGCGGTAAGTTTGCTGACATCCAGTTTGAAATTAGTCCTGTTGATGCTGACTTTGATATTGCAAAGAGCAAAGGAGGATTACAGTTTGAAAATGAAATTACAGGTGGAAATATTCCACGTGAGTTTATACCTTCAGTTGAAAAAGGATTCCGTGAAGCAATGGCAAATGGAGTTCTTGCAGGTTATTCTGTTGATAGTTTAAAGGTTCGTTTATTCGATGGCTCTTATCATAACGTTGACTCTGATGCATTGTCATTTGAGATTTGCGCTAAGACAGCATTCCGTGAAGCGGTTCCTAAAGCGAAACCAGTATTACTGGAACCAATCATGAAAGTAGAAGTAGTTACTCCTGATGAAAACCTTGGTGATGTTATGGGTGATCTGAACAAACGTCGCGGACAGATGGAAGGAATGGATACACGTGCCGGTGCCCAGGTTGTAAAAGCAAAAGTGCCTTTATCAGAAATGTTTGGCTACGTAACTTCTTTGCGAACTATAACTTCTGGACGTGCTTCTTCAACAATGGAATTTTCACATTATTCTGAAGTTCCGAAATCACTTTCTGAAGAAGTAATTGCGAAAGTAAAAGGTCGCGCTGCAGAAAAAGTTTAAAAAAAGTTTATTCATTTATATCGTTCTTACCAAACCTTAAAAAGGCTATGAGCCAGAAAATCAGAATCAAACTTAAGTCTTACGATTACAATCTCGTTGATAAATCAGCTGAGAAAATTGTGAAGACAGTAAAACCAACAGGTGCAATTGTTAGCGGTCCTATTCCACTGCCTACAGAGAAAAAAATCTACACGGTTTTGCGCTCACCACACGTAAATAAAAAAGCTCGCGAACAGTTCCAGCTTTGTTCTTACAAACGCCTACTCGACATCTACAGCTCTACAGCCAAAACAGTGGATGCTCTGATGAAACTTGAACTACCAAGTGGTGTTGAAGTAGAGATTAAGGTTTAAGTACCGCATCTACATTTCGTTCTTAAAATAATAAGTTATTAATTAATATATAGACCAAAACAACTAATAAATTTAGTTAAGATGGCAGCGATAATAGGAAGAAAAATAGGAATGACCAGCATCTTTGATGCTGACGGAAAGAACATTCCATGTACAGTAATTGAGGCAGGTCCATGCGTGGTTACGCATGTAAAAACCGCCGAAAAAGATGGCTACTCAGCTGTTCAGCTTGCCTTTGGAGAAAAGCGTGAAAAAAGCACTACCAAAGCAATGAAAGGGCATTTTGAAAAAGCCCAGACTACGCCAAAGCAAAAGCTCGTTGAGTTTCGCGACTTTGATCAGGAAGTTAGTTTGGGTGATGTGCTGAAAGCAGATGTTTTCGCCGAAGGCGACTTCTGTGAAGTAGTTGGAACATCAAAAGGAAAAGGTTTTCAGGGTGTAGTAAAACGACATAACTTTAGTGGTGTCGGAGGTTCTACTCACGGGCAGCACAATCGTTTACGTGCTCCCGGTTCACGCGGCGCGTCATCATGGCCATCTCGTGTTTTTAAAGGTATCCGTACTGCCGGTCATATGGGAGTTGATCGTGTTAAATTGTCAAATCTTCAGATAGTTAAAGTGTTGCCAGAGCAAAATCTTATTTTGATAAAAGGTGCAGTTCCGGGACATAAAGGTGCATTTGTAACAGTGGAGAAATAATCATGGAACTAACAGTTGTAAAAATTTCCGGTCAGGATACAGGACGCAAAGTATCACTGAGTGCTGACGTATTTGGAATTGAACCAAATGATCATGCAATATATCTTGATGTTAAACAACATCTAGCTAATAAACGTCAGGGTACTCATAAGTCGAAAGAAAGAAATGAAGTATCTGGAACTACCAAAAAACTGAAACGCCAGAAAGGTACGGGTGGTGCCCGAGCAGGTTCAATGAAGTCGCCCTTATTTGTTGGTGGTGGTCGTGTTTTTGGTCCGAGGCCAAGAGATTATTCTTTCAAACTAAATAAAAAATTAAAGCGTCTTGCCCGTTTATCGGCTCTGAGTTATAAAGCGAAAAATAATGGCATCTTGGTATTGGAAGACTTCAATTTCGAAGCACCTAAGACTAAGCAGATGCTTGAAATGATTGCTAATCTGAAGATGGCGGATAAAAAAACATTGTTGGTGCTTCCGGAAACGAATAAAAATATATATTTGTCGTCCCGAAATTTGACCACTTCAAAAGTTGTAAGCGCTTCTGATTTAAATACATACGATATATTAAACGCTCATAGTCTCTTGATTTCAGAAGGATCATTAAAGGTAATTGAGAGTACATTACTAAAATAAATAGTTCAACCCGGCTTAGAAATTCTGTTTCCAGCCGGGTTGATAGTCTAAATAATCTAAGTGTCGTTGGCACGATAAACCAAACGAAAAAGAAAAATGGATATCCTCAAAAAGCCGGTTGTTACGGAAAAGATGAATCGAATTACGGAGAAACAGCCCCGTTATGGTTTTATTGTTGACAGACGTGCAAATAAAATTGATATTAAGAAAGCTGTTGAGGCAATGTATAGTGTTTCCGTTGAATCGGTAAATACAATGATTACTAATGGTAAAGCAAAAACCCGCTCTACCAAAGCCGGCTTTATAAGCGGAACAAGACCTGACATTAAGAAGGCTATAGTTACACTTAAGAAAGGTGATTTAATTGATTTCTTCAGCAACATTTAAAGAGAGGAGAGTTAGAAAAAATGGCATTACGTAAACTACGCCCATTAACACCAGGTCAGCGTCACGCAGTAATAACAGATTATGCTGATGTTACGACTGGTAACCAGCCTGAGAAATCTTTAACGGTTTCTTTGAAACGTTCTGGTGGACGAAATAATACAGGTAAGATGACCATGCGCTACTTAGGTGGAGGGCATAAAAAATTATACAGGATAATTGATTTCAAAAGAGATAAAATTGGTATACCAGGTGTTGTAAGTACAGTTGAGTATGATCCGAACCGCACCTGTTTTATTGCATTGATAATATATAAAGACGGTGAAAAGCGTTACATTCTTTCTCCAAATGGATTAAAGGTTGGGCAGGAGGTTTTGTCCGGAGAAACTGCAACTCCTGAAATTGGAAATACTCTACTGTTAAAAGATATTCCTCTGGGTACGCTTATTCATAACATCGAGATGCGTCCTGGTCAGGGTGGTAAAATTGCACGTAGCGCAGGGTCATATGCGCAACTTGCAGCACGTGATGGAAAGTATGCAACAATAAAATTGCCTTCTGGTGAAACCCGTACTATATTGGTGGCCTGCATGGCATCGATCGGTAGTTTATCAAATGCTGATCATAATAAATCAAGTGCAGGTAAAGCCGGTCGTAACCGTTGGTTGGGCCGGAGACCGCGTGTTAGAGGTGTTGCTATGAATCCTGTTGATCACCCAATGGGTGGAGGTGAAGGACGAGCATCAGGTGGACATCCACGTTCCCGCAAAGGATTAATTGCAAAAGGTTATAAAACCCGCAAGAAGAATAACCCAAGCAATAAATATATTATTGAAAAACGCAAAAAATAATCAGTTTTAAAAACTGGATAAAACCGAAATACATTACTAATGAGTCGTTCACTAAAAAAAGGTCCTTTCATTGATCTGTCGCTTGATAAAAAAGTGACGGCAATGATTGAGAACAAAAAGAAAACGGTAATTAAAACATGGTCTCGAAGGAGCATGATTTCACCTGAGTTCGTAGGTCAGACTTTTGCCGTTCATAATGGAAATAAGTTCATCCCTGTTTATGTATCTGAAAACATGGTTGGTCATAAACTCGGTGAGTTTGCCCCGACACGTACTTTCAGAGGACATTCGGGAAATAAAAGTAAATAACACCAGCAGGAATTATGGGAGCACGTAAAAGAATTGCAGCTGAAGAGCGGAAGGTAGATTTAAAAGCGATTGCCTTCGCCAAACTAAATAATTGTCCAACCTCTCCTCGTAAGATGAGGCTTGTGGCAGATATGATACGTGGTAAGAGAGCGGATTTAGCTCTTAATTTGCTTCGTTTCAGTACAAAGGAAGCAGCAGGAAGACTGGAAAAATTATTAATGTCGGCTTTAAATAACTGGCAGGCAAAAAATGATGGTCAGCGAATTGAAGATCAAGAGCTAGTTGTTAAAGAAGTATTT
>JBDTVD010000027.1:0-19532 GCA_040007375.1 Bacteroidota bacterium
TGACTACGGACAAAATACATTATTTAAGTTAGAATTTGATTCGATAACAGCGTTGAATCCTGTTGTTACTAATCTCAATGTTGCCGGCATTACCATCGCTTACCAGGTAAGAGTTTTTGAACACATTGCATTTATATCGAGCACAACAACTAATAAAATTGTTCCGCTTGATTTTGGAAACTCCTTCAGCAATACTCCTGTTCAGCTTGCTGACATTACAGGTTTATTAAATCCAATCGGGTTTGATATAAATTTTGATGAAGCAACAGGAAAATATATTGGCTTTGTTGCTGATTTTGGAAGAATAACAAAACTTGATTTTGGAAATTCTCCTGCAAACAGTCCTGTGTTGTCTACATTATATAGTACAGCAGGCGGAGGATTTACTTATGGACTTGACATAGTACGTGATGGCAAAAGCTGGTATATAATGACTGTTACAGGATATGGTCATCTGTTGAATATTAAAACCGGACCATCGCTTGACAGTGCTGTGGTGGATGTAAAAGATTCTGATATAGGTGCACTTTCCGGAACACTAACCGGATTAACATTAATTAAAGAAGAAAGCAAATGGCATGGCTTTATTAATAATACAGGAAATTCATTTTATCATTTTACATTTCCTGATTTCATTGAAAGCAATCAGAACAGTTCAACGGACAAAGATCCTGTGGGAGTACAATTTAATTCTGTAACACCCGGATACAAATATATATTGCTGGAATCAAAAGATACTGCATCTCAGTGCATACGCTACACAGTTGACAGTGTGTTTGTGCGGGTTGCACCGGATGTAACATTTTCCATTTCTTCAACATGTGAAAATGCACCGGTTTATTTTACTGATGAAACAACTGCACCTGCTGACAGTATCCTTAGCTTGCAATGGGATTTTGGTGATACGTTTACAAGCAACATTGCAAATCCCACGCATACATTTGCAGATACAGGAGCTTTTACCATTACACTTACAGTGCAATCACTATATGGATATACAGTTTCTGATACAACAACTATATATATAGGAAGTCGGCCAACTGCTGCTTTTACTTTTACCGACAGCACATGCGCAAACCTACCTGTTCAGCTCTCAGATAATTCTTCCGGTGGAAGTTATCCTGTTTCACAATGGAGCTGGAGCCTGGGTAATGGCGACTCTTCCAATGTAACAAATCCAATAGCAGATTATGATTCTGCATCTACCTATACAATTACACTTACTGTAACTGACCAGAATGGATGTACTTCTTCCATCAATAAAAATATTACCACCGTTGCTTCACCAAAAGCTTTATTTGCGGTAACCAATACCTGTATCAATGAAGCAACAGAATTTAAAAATTTAACTGATAGTAATGCAATTCCTTCAGTAACATATTCCTGGTTATTTGGTAATCAGCAGACATCTTCAGCTATAGAACCTACTCAGGTATATACAGCAGATTCTATATATAATGTTATATTGATTGCAGCAGGTTCCAATGGATGTACTGATACTGCAAGTAATGCTATTCAGGTGAGTCATAAGCCCATTCCGGCTTTCCATTTTACACCCCTGATTGCCTGTTCCGGAAATGCAATAGTGATATCCGACAGTTCCTCAACATTTGCAGGGGAAATGATAATATACAGACATTGGGATTTTGGTGATGGCAATATAATGATGAATGATTCTGCAACAAGTCATGCATATACTGATAGTGGAGTATTTGTAATAACACTTACTGTAGCAACACCATTCTTTTGCGATACCAGCATTACACATACTGTAATTATCCGAAAAAGTCCTGACTCCGATTTCAGTGTTACTGAAGCCTGTTCAGGAAGTGCAGTACTATTCAATAATCTTTCCGTTGCAGTTACCGGTGATCCAGTTGTTGCCTATACATGGAATTTCGGAGACAGTACTACTACTTCAGCAGTTAACACTTCTCATTTATATGCTGCACCGGGAATATATAATGTATCCTTAGTTGCTACCAGTCAGTCAGGTTGTGTTGATACCATCGTATTTCCTGCAGAAACACATGTAAATCCTATAGCTAACTTTACAACATACCCATTAATCTGTACAGATACCACAACAATATTTGTAAATCTTTCAACGATTAACAATGATACCATCAGCAGCTGGTTATGGTCGTTTGGTGATAACGATACTTCCACTGCATCAAATCCTTCTCATATATATCAGCAGTCAGGCACTTTACCGGTAACACTTGTCGCCACATCTGATGATGGTTGTACATCTTCCTTTTCCAGTATCTTAACAATACATCCATCACCATCACCATCCGTTAGCTACACACCTACATGCCTTGGTGTAAACACTTGCTTTATATATACGGATAACAATATTCCTCCCAGTACCATTACCAACTGGTTGTGGGCATTTGGTGATACCACTTTAAGCACCGTTGCAGCACCTTGTCATAAATATCTTTATGCCGGATCACCAACAGTTAATGTACAGGTAACAGATAATTTCGGATGCAAAGCAAGTCTTTCTGTTCCTGCCATTATCCATGCACGTCCTGCTGTTGCATTTACCAATTCACTGGCATGTACTGATGGTGTTGTTCAGTTTACAGATGGCAGTTCCGTATCACAAGGCCAGGTTCAGAACTGGAGCTGGTTGTTTGGAACTTCCGATATATCTTCATTACAAAATCCTTCATTCAGCACAGGAACAGCAGGACTTATTCCGGTAACATTAATTGCATCTACGGATGTTGGATGTACAGATACTTTAACAAAATATATAAACATCAATCTTTCACCATTATCAACTTTTACAATTTCTTCATTGATCAGTGCACCGGGAGAACAGGTACTTTTTGAAAGCACTTCTCAATATGCTGACAATTATGAATGGAACTTTGGTGATGGTTCTCCGCATGCAACTGACTCAGTTACTTCTTATGCATATCAGGATACAGCTTTATATAATGTAACATTGATTGCTCTGAGTAATAACGGATGCACAGATACTTCTTCTTTTCATCATCTCGTAGTGTTTCCAAAACCAGATCTTATTGTAATGGATGCAAACTTTCAGAGAGTTGATGATTATATTAAAGTTTCCACTTTATTGTATAATGGTGGCAACATGGACATTAATTCTTTCCAGCTGAATGTTGTGCTGGATGGTGTTAATGCATTAAGCGAAGATGTTCAGCTTTATCTTCCTATTGCCTCAACTCCTAAAACATATACATTCAGTTCCAGGATTAAATTAACTGAAAATGAAAATCCATCATATATATGTGTGGAAGCATTAAATCCAAACGGACTAGCTGACATACAGAATTCCGATAACACTTTATGCAAGAGTTATGGAGAAGAATTTGATGTGCTTGCAGCTTTACCGAATCCTGTTACAGATCAATTACTGATCAGGTTTAATCTGAAAGAAAAAGGCACTGTAACATTTAATATATATGATCAGTCCGGCAAAATTATTTTAAGTGATATTTCCGGTCAATATGAAAAAGGTTTCAACAGTATTTCCATTGATGCTTCCCGATGGGCAAAAGGACTTTATGCAATTTCGGCAGAAAATAAAGATGTGATCAGGATCAGGAAGGTGATGAAACAATAATTTCCTTTTTATCATTCACAAAATATCCTTTTAAATACAATCGTCCGATATAAATTACCGACAGTATAAAAGGTAAGGTATTGATAGCAGGATTTTCCTTCTTATATATAGTCTGCAAAATCATTATGATAACAATAAAAGCACTCAGGAACATAAATAAGCCATTCAGTTTCTCCACCCGATAATCACTTTTTTGATAATAACCGCTTCTCCTGATAAATATATAAGCCATTCCGGCCTGTGTTGCTTTAATGGCAAAAACAGCAGCACAAACACCGGCCATTCCCCAGAGTTTAATAAATGCAATTCCGGTTACCAAACCTACACCTACAGAAATTAAATTTATCAATGGAAGAAATCCCGTTTTGTAATTAAAAAATAACGGGTTTGAATAAAATATATAATAAACTCTGAATACAAAAGCCATTGCCAGTGCAGGAATATAAATCACACAACCATGATAGCTCGCATTTATAGCAAAGTAAACTACTGGTGCTGCCAGCGCAATACATAGTGTTGATACCAGAAGAGTGGAAGCAAGCATCATACGGTAGATTGAAGAAATACGGTTTCCGTTCTGAGCATCCTTCTCGCTGAATATTTTAAGCAAGGAAGGTCCAAGCGCAGAGTTCAACGAGTTGATAATTATTCCGGTAACAGATACAATAACAAGAGCAAGATTATATTCTCCCACTTTTGTTAAGGAGGAATAATGATTGATCAGGAACCGGTCAATACTTTCAAAACTGGTTGATAATAATCCATAAAACAACATTGGATAACCAAAGAGATACATCTCCTTTGCGTAAGACCATTTAAAAACCATTTTATTCCCGGAATAAAAGTTTATCAGAAATATACCGGTTGTAATTACAGTTCCCACAGTTCTTCCAATCAAAACACCTTTTGGGCCGCCTATATAAAAAAGACCCAGCAAGGAACCGACAGTGACCAGAGTAAAGTAAGTGATTGCAAGAAAAGTAAAGCTCTTTACATTTTCTCTGTCGCGGTAAAACTGTGCATACAATGAATATATAAGCGTAAAAAGTGAATTAATAAAAATGAGATTTCCATATTCACTAAAGCGGAAGTTAACATCCGTAAAAAACATACTAAAAAGAAACGCACCGGAGAATTGCAGCATAACCAATACAATCAAAGCAACAGAAACAATGGAGACCAATGTTGTTGAAAATAATGCACTGGTAAGTTGTGGCTTGCGGAAATACTTAAAATAAAATCTGGAAAACCCGGAATCAATTCCAAACCCAATAAAAAAAGAAAGGTACGTTTGAAAAATAGTGGCCAGGGCAATAAAACCATAGTCAGCAAGTGAGAGCCTGTAAGTAAAGATAGGTGTAAGTAAAAAAGAAGAAGCCAGAGGAATAAATCCGAGGATGGTATACACCAACGTATTCCTGATATACTTTCCTTTTCCCACTTTACTTAATCAATACATTTGCTAATCGCTCTCCGGATTTACCATCAGTAGAAAAAAGATAATGATCAAGCAATATTTTTTTCTCCTTTTCATCCATCTCTCTGAACCGTATTTCTTCCGGCTCAAAGCTATAGAAATTTGATACGGGAAGTAAATCCAGATTAATAATATCTACATTAAAAACAGGAAAAGCATTAAACAGAATACTGGGTTTATAATACATTGCCAGCGGTGTCAGTGTAGAGAAATGCGAATGAAAACACCCAACACAACCTAATATTTCTTTTATCACATTAACATCTTTTAAGTAACTGATGTTTGGATCATCAGGCAAGTAAGAAGCCTGGTAACTGTGCGGATGTAACTTAATCTTCAGCTTTGCCTTTTTTGTTTTGCAGAAACTATTCAATTTCTGATAAAATTCAAGCACCGTTTTTATTTCCATCAACGACATTCTATCTTCCACAAAACCTGAATCAATCAACAGGTAATAATCTTCTTCTTCACTTGCCTGTTTCATGTCAAGCTGATTGATATACTTAAAATATTTGTCGAAGTAAATGTTACCTGTATAAATATACTGATCAGGAGACGGATTGTCGCGTTCCATGGTGAAGCGCGAATTAAAAGGTGTAAAGTCAATGTACCAGGAAGGCCTTCTCAGTGCGAACTGACAATTAAATAATCCATCATTTACTCCCAGCTTGCTCCGTGTATATATAAATCTGAAAAATTTATATATAGAAAATATATTCTGGAGCTGAAAAGCGTTAAAATAAAATTTAAGTGTTCGGAAACTTGAAGCCAGGCTTCCGGGACTACCTTTAGATTCATTTTTTTTTGCTGAATCCTTATCCTGCCGCATCTGGTGCTGTGTATAACTGCTGTATGGAGCTTTCACTCCGTGCGACAGCATATAAGTTTCAATTCCTGAATTTAATGCTGCAATATTTAAAGCAACCTGGTGAAAAGATTCTACGTCCATAAAAACAATTCTATCAGGACCGATCTCCTTAATAACCTGATATGGACTGCTGAAATCATTCCAGTAGTAACGCTTGTGCGGATAGGAATTTTTATCCTCCACCTTATTATACTTATTTAAAAAAACTATTTCTGCTTTTTCAAGCGCCAGAGTTATTGGAACAGTTAAGTCTCCTCTATCATAATCCCAGACAAGAAGAATACGCATGCTCTAAACCGATAATATAGTATTTATAACAGTATGAATTTCTTCGTCAGTTATAGACGATGAACAGGGCAGGCTGATACTCTTTGAATATACAGCCTGTGCCACAGAATGTTCATTAATATATATGCAATCTTTGAACATGGAAAGCTGATTCATCGGAACCCACAGTGGTCGCACCTGAATCTTTTTTTCAGTGAGCGCATGTATAACAGCTTTTTGCTTTCCTGATAAAATGGTAAACAACCAGTTGTTGGGAATTACATTGACGGTATTCTTCTGAAAAGATATATCACCACTTGCTGCAAGTTCCGATATATATAATTCACTGATTTCCTTCTTGCGTTTGATAAATCCGGGAAGCTGTTCCATCTGCGCAACACCCATTGCAGAAAGCACATTTACAAGACGGTAATTATATCCGATGTCATCATGAACATATTCAAATGGGTCAGACTTGGCTTGTGTGGTAAGATGTTTTGCTTTCTTCGCCATAGCAGCATCATTAGTAAGCAGCATTCCGCCGCCTCCTGTAGTAATAATTTTATTCCCGTTAAAACTCAGGCAACCAAACCGTGCAATAGTACCAGCAGATTGATTATTATATTGAGAGCCCAATGCTTCTGTAGCATCTTCAATAACTGCGAGATGAAATTTTTCAGCAAGAGCCATCACTGCATTCATATCACACATATTACCGAGCACATGAACCGGCATGATAGCTTTAATCCGTTCTCCACTCCGGATATGATAACAATTGTTATTCCTTACTTCAGTATTTTGCCCGAGATAACGTTCAAGCAATGGAATATCCATCTGCCATGTTTCAGGATCAATATCCACCAGCAAAGGTTTTGCACCAACATATGTGATGCAGTTTACAGGAGCAATGAAAGTAATATTTGGTACAATTACAAGATCGCCTTGTGTTACCTCTGATAATAATAAAGCAATATGTATGGCAGCTGTTCCATTGGAAGTGGAAATTGCATGAGCGGATTTTGTAAATGCAGCTACAGATTCTTCAAACTTATCCACATAACTTCCTACAGATGAAACCCAGTTTGTATCCAGGCAATCTTTTATATATTTCCACTCATTCCCTGCAAGGTTGGGTACTGAAAGAGGTATCATAGCTACTCCGTTTTTTTTAAGTAATACAATGCAAGATCAACATCTGTTTCATCATCAATGTCAACTGCTTCAAAAGGTTCAACAACATATATAGCAGATGAATCATTGAAAAACTTCTTTTCTCTTAATATAAAATCAAGTGATGCAATATATACTGATCCTGTTATGAAATAATATTCAGGATATTCCTGCCGCTGCTGATTGCCGGAACTTATAAAAATGTTTTTTCCTTGCTGCCGGCGGAACATCTCATAAGGATGCTGCAACGCTTTTGAAACTGCTGCAAGGCTTTCCGCTCCTGATTTTTCAAATGCAGTTATACATTTATCAATCAGTTTTTCACCTCTTAACGGACTTGTTGGTTGAAGCAAAACAATATATTGAGGAAGCTCCATACCATTCTTTTTCAGGAAGTCGATATGATAGAGAAGTACCTCATATATAGAGGTTGTATCTTCAGCAATGTGTTGCGGACGTTTATATAATACTTTAGTGTGATGAGATAATGCCAGGTCCATGATATCCTCATCATCGCTGCTCAGATGTATTTCATCAATCAGTTTTGAATGCGTGGCTGATTCAAAAGTATAAGTGATGAGCGGCTTATTTTGCAATAGCATTTTATTTTTTCCAGGAATTCCTTTTGAACCGGAACGCGCCGGAATGAAAGCCAGATATTTCATCAGATATTATTGATGAGCAGTAATATTTTCTCTCCGTAAGCAGTACATTCTTCCTTTGTCATATTTACCATCACCGGTAAAGCAACAGATCTTTCAAGCAGGTCGGCAGAACGGCTCCATGCAGTGGTATAATTACTTTTATAAAAACCGGTTGACTCCCACACGTGTTTCCAGTGAAGAGAGAAATGCCAGCGCAAAGCATCAGGAACATTCTTCGTTCCGATTTTATTTTCTGACATTTTCGCAAGCAATGTCTGCGTATCTGTTTTTTTGTCGAAGTAAAAAATGATTGTATCAGCAAGCTCGCCCTTTTCATCCGTAATTTTTCGAAAAGTAATTTTATCGGATTGCTTCAGGATACTCTTAATAGTATTTTTATTCTCTCTGTTCTTAGTAAGTATGATTTTCAATTTTTTTACTTGCTCAATACCAACAGCAGCCTGCATCTCCGACATTCTGAAATTAAAACCAAAGAAAGATGCAGTGTCATTACCTCTTGCAAATGCAGGATTTAATTCATGTCCGTGATCAACAAACTGCATGCACTGTGTAATGAGATCTTCATTGTCGGATGTAATCATTCCACCTTCACCGGTAGTTATTGTTTTACCAAAATCCAGACTGAATGCTGCTGCATGGGCCAACCCTCCTACCGGTCTATTATTATAAGTAGCTCCCAATGCTTCACAGGCATCTTCCAGCACCAATAAATTATGTTTCGCTGCAATAGCATTGATTTCATTCATAGATGCAGGATTACCTAACATGTGAACAGGAATAATCATTCTTGTTTTTGATGTTATTGCATTTTCCAATGCAGCAGGACTCATATTATATGTTTCATCAATATCCACTACAACAGGAACTGCATTACAGGCAAGTATTGCTTCTATGGTGGCAATAAAAGTGAAAGACTGCGTAATTACTTCATCGCCGGGTTTTATTCCCATCGCTTTCATGGCTATATATATAGCGGCAGTTCCGGAAGTGCAGGCAGCAGATTTTCTGATACCAAGAGCTGATGAAAAATCACGTTCAAAATCTCTTACTCTGAAAATATTATTTCTTCTTACATCAAAACCATGAGCGAACAGTACGCCGTTACTTTGAGTAAATATGTCATTGAGTGCCTTTTGTTCTTCGGCACCGATTATTTCAAAACCTGGCATTGTTTATTTTGTTTTAGTAGTTGGATGCTGTTACTATTATATAATTCACCCGAGGGTCTTCTGTTTTACGTTTCAAATATAAGATACTCACTATTCGGAATTGCAGACGCGTTAATATTTTTTCATATGCATGACTAAACAGTGCAGAACCTTCTCTGGGAACGGAGTCTTCTGAATTCAGATCCAGGTCGAAAGGTTCGGATAATGAAATTGTTACTTTTTTATTACTGTTTTTCAGGCTGGTGAGCAGTTCCTCCAGTTCCGCTTTAGTAAAACATTCCAATGTTCCCACCGAAATAATCAGAACATCATCCGGAAGTTGATTATATAGAAAATCATTATTGCTGTCTGCCAGAAAAGTGATGCCACTATCAGCATATATATTTTTATTTTCTTCTATAGTCTCTTTGTTGATATCCAGTCCATAAAATTTTTCTGCAGGAAGAGTTTCAGACAGATAACGGATAAAAAGTCCATTTCCAGTTCCGATCTCACAAACATTTTTAAAGTTCAGCACTTTAACCTGATCAATGAGTGGCTTTCTGAATTTTATAAAAGCATCCGTTGATATATATTCTTCAATACTACTGTATTTACTTCGCTCCAGGTTATGCCAGCTCCTTCCGAAATAGGCACCCCAATACAATTCACGATTTGCTTTCCTGATTTCCTCTTCACTCCCGGAAAAATACTCCTTATCCAGTTTATGTGAAATCGTATTAGTAATAAATCCAATAAACCCTTTTCTCTGAAAATAGGAAGCAATACATTTCTTCTTTATATATTCCGGAAGCAAAGGATAAATAATATTTCCAAATGCTCTTCCCGGAGGAATTTTAAAAACAAAATACCAGGCCTTAAGAATGACGCCTTTCATCATTTTTTGATTTGGCAATAATTAAGATCTGCTCTCTGTCAATCAGGATTTCTGTTTCGATTATAAAAAATCTGTTCAATTCATTTTTCAGATCATCAAAAGATTTCAAGAAGCCAATAGGATTTTCCGGTATATATAAAGTTAGAAGCAGACGTTCTGTGACACCGGAAAAATGCTCAATCAATGCTCTCCAGTTTTCAATATAAGAAAGCACTTCCATAGCAACGACAAGATCGTGATGAGAAGTATATTCTTCAATAAATTTTTTATCATCAGAAACTAAAAATTTTATTTCCGGGAATCGTGCTTCTGCTTTTTTTATTGCAACGGAAGAAATGTCTACTCCGGTAATTTCATTGTTCAGCTTTTTTAAGTGACTGCAGAAATGGCCTTTGCCACAACCATAATCCAATATAGAGTTGAAGTTATATCTGTTAATTAAAACCAATGCAAACTGCCTGGCTGGATGCAACATATTCTCCTGGTCCCAGCTGTCGAACTGTTGCTGCTCCTCCTGAAGATACATCTCATTAAAATCGCCGACAAATTTTCTATTCTCTGCATCAAAAACATATTTATGATAGGGACGACTCATACTTATTTCAAATTTTTATTATTCAGATTGTTGAGCAGCGTAAATGCATCCTCTACAGTAAATGAAACCGGGTTCTGATCAAATGCACCCTGCAGTATTGATACATACTCTTTAAAATCAGTATTGTTCACATCAATCTTTTTAACTTCCTCCCAAACATTTAACCGCTCATACAACTGGAAAAAATACTCAGCCAGATTACTTGCTTTATTTTTTAATTCAGCATTTTCTATCTGCTCAAACAACACATCATAATCCTTATATCCTTTATTAATATTATGCTGAACGAGGTAAGGTAATATTATTCCTCCTGCAATACCATGAGGAATAGAAAATACTACACCCAGCGGATAAGAGATTGCACCAGCCGGACCGGAACCTGCATTCATCAATGAAATTCCAGCGAGATAGGCTCCCAGTTGCACTGCAGAAAGACTTTTTTCTTCTTCCTTCTGTAATGCATTTTCAATATTGTTGATCAGATTTCTGAATGCCGCAACCGCAAATATTCTGGTGAGTTCATTGTGTTTGTTTGCAGCGAAACTTTCCAGTGTATGAACCAATGCATCCAGTGCTGCTCCTAATGCTACACGATATGGAGCACCTTTTGTTAATGCAGGATCCAGAACTGCAAGCACAGGAAAATTATTGAATGTGTTTATACCGAGTTTTCTTTTATCTGCCTTATTAATGAATACTGCATTATAGGTTACTTCGGAAGCAGTGCCGGCTGTTGAAGGGATAGCAATTACAGGAATGGAAGGATTCAGATCTTTTGGAAAGCCTCTGTAATTTAAAGCAGGAGAATGGTTGGTGATTAATGTTGCAATCCCTTTTGCAAAATCAAGTACACTACCTCCACCAGCAGCAATAATTACATCTACTCTGGAACTTTCACCGGATTTAAATTCTGCTTTCACACGATCAAGTGAATCATAATCCGGCTCGAAAGGGAGATTATATATATAATCAACAGTAATACCTGCACCGGTTTCAGTAAGCAGGGTTCTCAATTCTGCCAAAGCTTTATTATTGTGAATGCCCTGGTCTGTGATGAAACCGACTCTTTTATAGTTGTGTGTAGTAAGGAATGCCGGAATGCGCTGGAGACTGCCTGCTCCTGCTTCCAGTTGTGTTTTTAAAATAAAATTGATATTCATTATTATATATTGGAATAAATAGAATTGTAAGGATCGGTGAGAATTTTATTTTTGAGAAGACTGTTTATTTCAACAATACCATCAGGAACTCTTTTGGTAATTTTAAAACCCAATGCTTTTTTTATCTTATCAAAATTTACACGGTAATCGCGCGGATCATCAGGCTGATCAACATACGTAATCACTGCTGATGGAATTACCTTTTGTATTTCCCGTATGATCATCTGCTTCTGATAATTCTCGTCATTATCACCAACATTAAATACTTCATTATTTACAACAGATATATCCTCACAGTTCAAAACATAAACAACGGATCGTGCCAGATCATTTACATGACAATAGGGTCGCCAGAATTCCGGACCGAAAATCTGTAGCTCTTTACCCATTGTGAGATCACGGGTAAATTCATTTACTGTTAAATCAAATCTCATCCGTGGAGACAAACCATATACCGTAGAGAAACGCAACACCGTAGCATTCATCTTAGTTGATGAGGACAACATAAATTCTTCCATAGCCACCTTTGTTCTTGCATAAAATGAAACAGGATTCAATGTTGATGTTTCCGTTACTGCATCAGTTCCTGTCATCTTACCATAGTTGCTGCAGGTAGATGCAAAAATGAAATGACTTACTCCTGTACTGCTGCACAATTCAAAAAGTTTTTTCGATGCAACCATATTGATTGATTCTGCATCTTTTTCAAACTTCTTACATGCAGGATCGCCTACAATTGCAGCCAGATGAACGCAGGCATAAGGTTTATGGGTGATAAGTATTTCCTCAACAGCTTTATCATTCCTGATGTCGGCATTTACAAAACTGAATGCCGGATCATTATATATATCAACCAGAGACTGTCCGCCGAAAGCAAGGTAATCTACACCAATAACAGCAAATCCTTCTCTGAGTAAAATACGTGTAAGCACTGAGCCAATATAACCCGCACAACCGGTGACTATTATTTTTTTCATAATGTTCTTTTTATTCTGCAAGGAATTTAATGTCTTCCTGTGCTTTATTAAAATCTTCCGGTCTTCCAATGTCAAGCCAATATCCTATCAAAGGATAATGATGAACTTTTTTATTCATCTTCAGCAATACTTCAATAAGATCTGTTGCATCAAAACATTTTCCCTGTGGTATATATTGCAGTGTACTTTTTTTGATGAGATACATTCCTGCATTAGAGTGATACGTGTACACCGGTTTTTCTTCCAGTGCAGTAATGCTGTTATTATTTGTTTCCAGAACGGCATAAGGAACACTTACCAGGTAAGGAATTGTTGCAACGCACATATCACTCTCCATCTTATTGAAGAATAAAAGAAAATCTTCCAGGTCAATATTCGTAAGCAGATCTGCATTCATAATAAATATAACATCGTGCTGAAAATTGCTGATCAGTGTAAGGCCACCGATCGTACCCATTTTTTCCTTCTCCACAACAACAGAAATTCCTGCATCCTTATATTTTTCACTATTAAAAAAATCAATGATCTGTTCACTTAAATAACCTGCTGTAATATTGATGTGATCAATTCCATAATTTGCAAGACGATCCACATTATGCTCAATGATAGCTTTAGTACCAACTTTTAATAATGGCTTAGGTGTATTTAATGTGAGAGGCAATAAACGTTCACCACGACCACCTGCCATCACTACAGCATCCAACGGAAGAATTGATTTTTGAATATTGAAATCAACAATCCGGATAATTTGTTTATCACTATCAATAACAGGAACGAGTAATATTTTTTTCTTTTTTAATTCTATAATCTCATCAAGTGAGTACGCTGCCTTTTCTAAAAACCGGTAGTCTCTGCAAATTGCTTTTTCTACTTTATCATTTAACTGCGCACCATTCAACAAAGCTCTCCTGATATCGCCATCCGTTAATGTTCCGCATAATTGTTTGCGTTCATTTATTACAAATAACGTTTGATATTCCGCTTTGCCAATGCTGTTAATAATACCCAATGCATCAATGATGGTAATTTCCGAGGATACAATGTTGTTTTTAAAATCGGTCATAATATTCTTCCTGGATTACCTGCTACTTTCTGATTATCTTCAATATTTCTGATGATGACTGCACCTGCACCTACAATAACATCATTTCCGATATGCACTCCTTCCTTTATAACAGCACCTGCACCGATAAAAGTATTCTGCCCGACGCTTACATTTCCACAAAGAACAGCGCCCGGACCTATGTGTGCGAAGTTATCAACTTTACATTCATGTTCGATAATACATGATGTGTTGAAAATTACTCCTTCGCCACATTCCAGAAGAGCATTAATAACGGAATTGCTTCCCACCATGATTCCATTTCCTTTCCATTTTACTGATGATGAAATTACAGCTGATGGATCAATTGCATTTGCTGGTAGTATACCATATTGCAATAACCGTGTAGTTACAGAACGTCTGATAGTGTTATCTCCTATGGCAGCAAAAAATAGTTTACCGGATAACTGCTTCATAACTGATGCATCTGTTTCATCTCCTATCCAATCCAGTGAAAAAGGATTCAGAGGTTTGCGCATTCGGTCCAGGTAACCTTCCAATATATAACCTGACCTTATTAAAATGTCGGCAGCAACAAATGCATGTCCTGAATAACCGGCAAGAATTACTGATTTCATTTAATTGTTTTTAAGATTTCAATTATTTTTCCGGCAGCATTACCATTGCCATATATATTTTCTTTTTTCAACAAAGGCAATGAAGGAATCGTTTCGGCAAGAGCGATAATTTCATCAGTATGATTACTGCAATGCAGCACATTACTTCCTGCAATTCTTCCCTGCTGACGGTTTCCTATATTAATTACATACCTGCCAAATGATGCTGCTTCAATTATTCCGCTGGAAGAATTTCCCAGAAGAAATTCTGCATACTGCATACAGGAGAAATAACCCTGTGTTCCGAAATTTTCTACCAGGTGAACATCATTTGATGATGATTTAAATATATTCAGTTGTTCCCGTATATAATTTCCCATTGTATCAGCGTTAGGCATTGTAATGATTAACTGGTAATGCTGTTTCAGATGTTGCAGTGCGTTAATTAACTCCGTTGTATTTTTAATGTTATTGTGATAGTCTGCGGTTTCAGGATGATAGGTAATCAGTATATATTCACGATCCGGAGTAATATGAAACAGTTTCCGGAATTCTTCTTTTGTAAGTAATTGCATTTCCCGGAGATTGTCAAGACTTAATGCTCCTGTGCAATATATATTTTCCGGATGATGTGTAAGTTCCTCCACCCTCTTTCTGTTTTCTTCCAGTGAAACAAAATGTAACAAAGAAGCGTGAGAAATAGAATGCCGGAATATGTTATCAATAGCTCCTGCGGTTTCCTCACCACCATGAATATGTGCAAATTTCACATTGAACGACACTGCCGACATAACAGCTGCAAACATTTCATAACGATCGCCGAGACAGAATACCATATCAAAAGTGGAAGCATGCTCAGACCAGAATTCAGAGAAGCGCAGCATGGTATTACCCATTGATGCTGCAATGCTTCCGGGAGAATCATTTTCAGGAATAGTATTTATTGTTTCGAACGGCACATAACCATCCTTAATAATTTCAGAAATTGTTTTTCCATGAGCTTCTGATAAATGTGTTCCGAATACAATTATTGCACAGTTGAAAAAGGAATCATTATGCAGTTTCCTGATCAACGGACGGTAGATTCCATAATCGGCGCGGGAACTTGTAAGCAGAGCTACTTTCATCAATTATGGATTCATCTATATATATTGAAGATTCTGCTATTCAAAATCATCATACTGTAGTTTATGATTTGCTTCAAGCGCTTTTTTAAATCTTCTACCAATCACATGATCAAGTTCCATTGGAGAAATGCCATCACCAGGACGTTTCATAATAATATCAGCTTCACTTATTATATGACCTGCTGCAACATCGGAAAAAAGATGCATGCTTTTTCTTGCTATTGTGATATTATGTAATTCAGAAGATGATGGCTTTTTTTCTGCAGCACCCAATGCCTTTTCAATATTCCTGATTGATTTAATCATGGCTGCAAGTTCAGCTGGCTCCAGCGATGCTTTATGATCCGGTCCGGGAAGATTTGCATTGAGTGTAAAATGTTTTTCAATAACACTTGCCCCCAGAGCAACAGCAGCAACAGCAACTTCAATTCCCGGCGTATGATCAGAGTATCCGACCGGCAATTGAAAATGATTTCTCATAGCAGGAATAGCAAGCAGATTTACATCTTCAAAAGGTGTTGGATAGGCAGTGTTGCAATGCAGTAATGTTATCTGCTCCCGTGCAGTTCCATATTGTACAAGTATACTGATGGCATCTTCAATTTCTTTCATCGTACACATTCCACTGGATAATAAAACATGCTGATTGAAACTTCCGGCCTTGCGTAAATAGATAAGATTTGTAAGTTCACCTGAAGGTATTTTCAAATATCTAAGAGACAAGGAATTAAGATACTCAAGACTATTAAGATCAAATGCTGATGACAAAAAACCAATTCCTGACAACCTGCATTCTTCCATCAGAATCCTGTGTTGTTCAGCAGAAAGTTCAAGATCCTTCAACATTTTATATTGAAACTTGTCAGCAGAATCGTGCGACATCTGGTAGGCGGCTTTCTGTGCGTTCCTGCTCACCAGTGCGTCTGCAGTAAACGTTTGAAACTTTACAAAATCAGCTCCCGCATCAGCAGCAACTCTCACAAGCTGCCTGGCCATTTCAATATCTCCATTGTGATTAACTCCGGCTTCAGCAATAACTACAACATCTTTATTATGATTCATAGAATCTCTTTATGGAATAGCATACTCTGGAAATACGCAGTTGAATGACCTTTGATAAGCTGGCAAAAATAGGATGTTGAAGCAAACCAGCTGCAGTAAAAATTAAAAAAAGAAGCACTGCTACTCATAAGGGGCAATTGAGTAATATTGGCACCTGAACTGAAAAAATTAATCGATTCAGCAAATGGCTATTACGAGCAATGATGTCAAACTTCTTTTTTATGCACATAAATGCGGAATCTCATTTGAAAAAACACTCACTCTTGGCCGGCTGAAATTATATGTTCCTGTTGATTCTATTCAGCAACTTGCAAATCGTTCTGGTTTTAATCACAGATCAATAAAAGATATTCCATTTCCTGATGCTTACTCAGAACCATTGTTTGAATTTCTCGGATCAAAACTAAGTGACAGTATTGATGTAAGTGATTATGAGAAGGCCACATTAATACATGACATGAATCAACCTGTTCCTTCGTTATGGGAAAATAAATACAGTGTGGTAATTGATAGTGGTACACTTGAGCATATATTTAATTTTCCGCAAGCCATAATGAATTGCATGAAGATGATTCGTGCAGGAGGACATTTTATCGGAATTACACCTGTAAATAATTTAATGGGTCATGGTTTTTACCAGTTTAGTCCGGAGTTGTATTTCCGGGTTTTTAATGAGGAAAACGGATTTCGCATAAAAAAGTTAATGATTGCATCAGCTCATGAGGATGGATCGTATAGTGACTGGTATGAAGTAGCTGATCCGAAAATGGTGAAGAGCAGAGTTATATTAGTCAATCAGCTTCCAACTTACCTTATGATATTCGCTGAAAAAATATCATCTGAAACTATTTTCAAAACATTTCCACAGCAAAGTGATTATACAGAAAAATGGAATAAAGCAGGTGATCAAAAACAGCAGAAGGTTTCGTGGAAGAAGAAAATTTACCAGGCACTGATTCCGGCGAAACTCAGGGATGTTATATATATATTAAACAAAAGCTCCAGGACAAAAAATTTGAATACACTCGATCTCGGAGCATTAAATAAGGACCATTTTAAGAAGGTAGATGATATTGATTAAAAAAATATGACATTGTTTCACAAATGCTTTCCCGCACTTAAAAGCCATTTCAAAAATATATTTAAAAACAGCCTCACCTCTGATCCTCTCCCTGGAGAGGAAGTATATGGTATTTCTAAAATGGCTTTTATTATTTGATAAGTAATTCTTTTTTCATTTTTTACGAAGTCCGGTAATATTCAGCAATATATATTTAATAATTGCCAGTGCTCTTTTGCTGAATAGTACATCAGGATAATAATAAACTGATAAAAATAAATACCGTAATGCTTTTCTGTTTTGTTTAGCCAGCACCAGGTGTAATGCAATGTACGTATCACAATAAGCTTCCATTACTCTCTTGTATCTGCCGAATACTTTACGCACCATTTCATCTTCAAAAGAATAACTCAGAGCCAGATTTTTTCTTTGCAGCAATTTACTTTCATCATAACTCAAAACACTTCTTGCATCATGTATGATTAATGCTGCTGACACTTTATTAAATGTTTTCAGTCCGAATCTGGATGCCAGTCGCAACCACAATTCCCAGTCTTCCGATCCTGATAAATTTCTATCCTCATTAAAGCGAAAATTTTTTGTTTGAGCATTATCCATAAAAACACCGATGCAGCTCAAATGATTTCCTTTTATCAAACAATATATATCATCATTTTTAACGGAGTACTTAATCAATGACTTTTGCTCCACTTCACTCCATGATTCATATGCCAGGTGAAAAAAAACAGGGTAATTATAATTTTTCAATGCCTGTTCTGCATTTTCAAGATAATCAGGATAAAAAATATCATCTGAATCAAGAAAAGTAATATACCTTCCTTTAGTCCTGTCCATTCCATAATTACGTGCAGCAGCTCTTTCAGAATTTACAATTTTGTAATAAAAAATCCTGTCATTCAGAAAAGGTTTAATAACTGCTTCCGTATTATCAGTGCTTCCATCATCTACTATAATAATTTCAAAATCTGTAAAAGTCTGACGTAATACTGATTCAAGAGATTTAACAATAAAATCGGCCCTGTTATAGGTGGGGATTACGACACTGAATAACAACTCACCCATACAAATCCTCCAGCCTGGAAATCATAGTTTCAACAGAAAATAAATCGGAAACAGAAGCAGGTGCATTCCTTTTCAATTGCTGCTGCAGCTCCGTATTACCGAGTAATTTTAACAATTGCTGAAGAATAGCAGATGAATTCATGTGAGGTACAACTAAAGCATTAAAATTATCGGATACCACTTCTGCACTTACACCTGATTCAGTACAGATCATACAAACGCTTGCTGCCAGAGCTTCTATGTAAATCTGTCCGAATGCTTCAGCATCCCTTGTTACCGGAACATGAACAAACACATCCATCAAACGGTACAGGGCAAATATATCATTCTCAAAAGAAATAAGCTGGTAACTTTCGGCTGGTAATTCAGCAAGCATGCTGTTCAATGCGCCGGAATAATTTCCCTGAGCATTTGCAAGAAGCAGGAGTGCATTGGGATAAGTTTGGAGCAACTCCTGAAATGCAGGAATAATATATTGAATGCCCTTCCATTCCACAAAACGCGAGATCACACCGATAACAGGTTGCCTGGAAGACGGATTGTATTTTACTTTCAATGCATCAATCCTTTCAGAACTGATATTCCTTTTGTAAAAATTTTCGAGATGAAAGCCGTGATGAATGACTACCACTTTACTTCGATCCACACCTTCCAGGTTCACCAATACATCCGCTACAACCTGTGTTACTGCAACTATTCGTGTAGAGAAAAA
>JBDTVD010000028.1:0-18774 GCA_040007375.1 Bacteroidota bacterium
GGATAAAGAGCATTTCCTTCTTTATTGTTGCGGGTAGTTTCAAGCATTATACCACAGGCATTCGTATTCATTGTATGTTGTTTTGCTTCAGCAATCAATGCTCTTGCAATTCCTTTTTTGCGATGTGCGGCATCCACAAAGAGATCATTAAGCAACCACATGGGCTTCATTTGAACGGAAGAAAATAATGGATACAACTGAACAAAACCGGTTAACACATCTTCCTCCGCAGCAATATATATAACTGAATCTTTTTTCTCCATTCTTTCTTTAAGAAAAGAAGTTGCTGCATCAACATCAGAAGTCTGTTTATAAAAGATCCTGTATTGATTAAAGAGTTCGGAAAGTGAAAGGAGATCAAATGCAGTTGCCGGGAAAATTTCCATAATTATTTTGCTGTTTTTTTAAACTGGTAATGAATGAAACTTAAATCCTTTTGCAGAAAAATATTTTAATACTGCAGGTAAAGCAACTTTCAATCTTTCATTTGCTTTAATACTATCGTGAAAAACAATAATGGAACCTGGTTTAGCTGATCGGATTACATGTTGTGAGCACCATTCGCCATTACGTGTAATATCGAAATCATAACTTAATACATCCCACATTACAATTTTATATTCTGATTTTAAACGGGTGATAATTACTGGTGTTATTTTACCATATGGAGGCCGGAAGATGTGAGAAGAAATATGCAGACCAGCATCTGCAACATTGTTTATATATACAGTTGGTTTGGCTTTCCATCCATTGAGATGATGTTGTGTATGATTACCGATTCGATGGCCATGCACTGTTAATTGTTTAAACAGCTCAGAATTCTTTACCACGTTTGAGCCAATGCAGAAAAAAGTAGCCTTTGCATGGTACTTCTCCAGTTCTCTCAAAACCCACGGAGTTACTTCAGGTATCGGTCCGTCATCAAAGGTGAGATAAAGAATTTTTTCTGAAGTTTTTATTTTCCAGATGAGCGATGGAAAAAGGTAGGATAACCAATGAAACATTATTTCAAAAGTACATCATTCTGTAATAAGAGGATTTCTGTTGGTGCAGTAATATTGACATCGCTATAAATAAAAAAAGGCCACCCGATGAGAGCAGCCTTTATATATATGATTTTAATTATCAGGAACCACCGTATTTTGATTCCAGTTTTTTAAATCTTCCCTGAAGGTTATTTACAATTTCTGTTTGACCTGCAGTTTGTGACATTCTGATAAGTTCCTGGAAAATTGCCATTGCCTGCCCCATATCACGCTCAATGGATTTCAGATAAGGAGTTCCCTTTAAGGAGAAATAATAATTGAGATCGTCTTCGTAAAGATCTGCCATTCTCTTAGTAATAGCGTTTGCAGTTTCAATTGCCTGTTTACGTTTTTGTTCCGGCAATTCCATCATATCAGCAGATAGTGTTGAATCCTGCCCCTGAGGCAATGCTCTTCCGATAGCATAATATATTTCAATCGGACGTAACATCATTACATTGTATGGAACTGTTTTATCAGGCATTTCTTCCAGACATTTATTAAGCGCATTTAATGCAGAGTCTTTTTCATTCTTCAGCAATAATGCTTCTGCAAGCCTGGAGAAGTTGTTTCTGAAATTCATAGTCATGTTCAGGTTGTTCTGATCGAGATATACATCTTCTCTGTTCATTCCTCCCCAAACAAACTTATTCATCATGTTGTTGTACATTTCTTTCGGCGCAACACGTCCCGTAGCACCTTGTCCTCCTCCATCATTCGACTTGATGGGTACAATACGGTAAGCAAGACCTTCCAACTGGAAATAAGATTGCAGGCTCAGGTAACTTTCATCACCAACAGTTACTGCAAAATAAATTGGGCGTTTCCAGTTATTGTGCGCAAGAAGATCAAGAATCATCATATCTGCTTTCATCAGATAATTTTTGTCGATTTCCCATTTCATAGTATCCACAATCTGTGATGCATCATCAGCACTTACTGTTCCCGATTTAAGAACTGCTTCTTTATCAACTTTCAGATAAAATTTCTTCGTAGGGAAATAACTTAAAGGTGATCCGCCCTGAGTTTGCACTTTATAATTTGCATCATCATTTGTCATAAAGTCAACAACGTCTTTAATATTTGAATACCCCGGAATGTTTCTGTCGTAATATGGAAGATAGTCACGCGTGCCCTGTATATATTTATCATTCGTTAAACTGAATGGCACAGGTGGCGATTGATATGCCTGACGTTTCATCTGATCAATATACCAATCAGTATTTAAAAGACTAAGATTAATTATTCTGATATCCGGACGAACGTTTTCCACTTCCTGTGCATACCAAAGAGGGAAAGTATCATTATCACCATTTGTAAATATGATAGCGTTTGGTGCACATGATTGAAGATAGTTCCATGCAAAATCACGTGAAGTGTAACGGTGTGAACGATCATGATCATCCCATCCGTCTTTTGCCATAAGTCCTGGAACAGCAACAAGGCAGAGTGTTGTTGTTAATATTCCGGCTGGCACTCCACCGGTTTTTTTCTGAAGCATTTCTATTATTGAAAGAACGCCTAGTCCAATCCAGATTGCAAATGCATAGAATGATCCTGCATAGGCATAATCACGTTCACGTGGTTGAAGTGGAGGACCATTCAGATAAAGCACGATTGCAATTCCTGTAAAGAAGAAGAGCAGCATTACCACCCATGCATCATGTTTATCTTTTTTAAAGTGATAGATTAATCCGATAATTCCTAAAATCAAAGGGAGAAAATAAAAACAGTTTCTTCCTTTATTCGCGAGCATGTTTTTACTGAGATGATCCTGTGGACCAAGTCTCCATTCATCAACAGCTTTAATTCCGCTGATCCAGTTTCCACGAGATATACCACCATGGCCCTGTATATCATTTTGTCTTCCCACAAAATTCCAGAAGAAATAACGCAGGTACATATGACCGATCTGGTAAACAAAAAGAAATTTAAGATTTTGTCCAAACGTTGGAGTTTCATTTCCTTTAACTCCGGCCCACTCTTTATACTGAGCAACATGATTTTCCTGCGAGCTGTACATGCGAGGGAGAAACGTGCATTTATCAGGTTCGTATTTCGGTGAAAGACGTGCACCTGTTTCTATATATTTATCAGCACCTTTCGCATATTGCATAGAACCTTTTTCAAGATCAATCTGGCGTGCATTATAATACTGACCATAAAACAAAGGACGATCACCATACTGTTCACGATTCAGATATCCAAGAAGACTGAAAGCATTTTCCGGATCATTTTCATCCATTGGAGGATTGGCAGCAGAACGTATTACAATAACTGTGTAAGAGGAGTAACCAATGATGAGGAAGGACGCACATAACAAAACAGTATTCCAGAGTACATTGCCTTTTTCTTCAGTGCGTTTTAACCCATATATAATTGCGGCAATTACTGCAACCATAAAAAATAAAAATCCTGACCAGAATGGAAGACCAAATCCATTCACAAACATCAGTTCGAATTTACTTGCAATTGTTACAAGACCTGAAATTACACCAAACTGCACCAGAACAAGAATAACAACACTGATAACTCCCGTTTTAATTATACCGATTGTAGATGGTTTGTACATGCGCAGGTAATACACAAATGCAAGCGCGGGAATTGTAAGCAGGTTTAATAAGTGGATACCAATTGATAACCCCATCAGGTAAGCAATTAAAATTATCCATCGTACAGAATGCCGTTCTTCCGCAACATTCTCCCATTTAAAAATGGCCCAGAAAACAATGGCAGTAAAAAATGACGAGCTTGCATAAACCTCACCTTCCACAGCAGAGAACCAGAATGAATCACTGAATGTGTATGCTAATGCACCAACGAAAGCACTACCCATTACTGCAATAAGTTGAGCGGTAGTTACCTCTTTTGTTTTGATAACTATTTTGCGGGCAAGAGCTGTGATAGTCCAGAATAAAAACAAAATAGTGAATGCACTCATAAGAGCAGACATCATATTGATCATTATGGAGAACATTTTTGGATCATTGCCACCGAGCAAAGTTGCAACACGGCCAAGCATTAAAAACAAAGGTGCCCCTGGAGGATGACCTACCTGTAATTTATAGGAAGCTGCAATAAATTCTCCGCAGTCCCAGAAACTACCCGTCGGTTCTATTGTAGATCCATAAACATACATGGATATGGTAAAAACAATCCAGCCCGAAATATCATTTACCTTCTTATATAGGTTCATAGTGTATTGAATGAAGTGGGCGAAAATAGTTATTATTATGATGCCTGTACACTCTGATTTACTGATTGTGATATACCTTAACGAACCTTTTGCAAATCGAACATTGATGATTTGAAAACGCCTCTGGTGGGGGATGTATTATTGACAGAAGTAATAGAACTATTCGCCTCTTTTTTACAGAGGATGCACGTTTATCCATTATTTGTTGTATTTTTCACTCCCCTTTTTCATCAATAAAGAAATCAAAGACTAAAACCCAATCTATATAAATATGCAAAACAATAACTTTAAAAGAAGCCTTGCAAGCTTGTTGATTCTGATGTGCTTTATGGCATCATCGTTCACAGCAAAAGCAACGCACGTCGCCGGAGCAGATCTTACTTATAAAGATCTTGGTAATAATAACTATGAAGTAACACTTACTTATTATCGCGATTGTGCCGGTTCAATGCCAGGCAATGCTGAGAATTTAAGAGTGTCGGCTGCATCATGTGGTGTTGATTTCAATGCTACATTAAATGTTATTTCAGGAACAGGTAATGAAATCACTTTCCCATGTAATTCCAGTGCATCTACTTGTTCAGGTGGGTCATCGTTCGGTGTTCAGAAGTGGTCATATTCAGCAGTAGTAAATCTTCCTTCGGTTTGCGCTGATTGGGTTTTTTCATGGAACCGCTGTTGCCGTAACTGTGCTATCACAACAACGGTACATGGTAATTGCCAGGGTGAGCCGGAATCAAATTTCTATCTGGAAGCTAAACTTAACAATCTGAATGTTGCAGGAAATAATTCTCCAACATTTACTGAAAACCCTGTTGCAACAATGTGCCTTGGACAAAATTTTGTGTTTAATCACGGAGCAATAGATGTTGATGGCGATTCACTGGCATACAATATTGTAGGATCTCAGATTGCTCCCGGCACAACTGTTACTTACCAGAATGGATACAGTGCAGCAAGTCCGATAACTTCTACACCTCCCTTAAGTGTTAATAGTGTTACAGGTGATTTAAGTATGACTCCCCAACAACTTGAAGTGGGAGTAATGGCAGTTAGAGTTGATGAATATCGTGGAGGTGTTTTAATAGGCGCAGTTACACGTGATATGCAGTTTATTGTTCAGACTTGTAATAACACACTTCCAACGGCAACTGGTATTAATGGTACTGCTGCTTTTGACTCAACTATCTGTCCTGGTACACAAATATGTTTTTATGTATTTACCAATGATGGTGATGCAGGTCAGCATGTAACAATTAGTGCAAACAATACAATTCCCGGTGCAGTGTTCAATAATTCAGGCGGATCTCATCCAACAGGCTCTTTCTGCTGGACACCAACTGCTGCTGATGCGCGTTCAACTCCATGGACTTTTACAGTAACTGTTCGTGATGATGCTTGTCCTACAAATGGACTTCAAACATATGCTTTCAGTATTAATGTTCCTGAAATTGTTGCATCAACAGTTGCAGATAATGCAAATGGAACAATTGATCTAACAGTTACCGGTAACACGGGACCTTATACAATTCAATGGTCAAATGGTGCTACTACTGAAGATATCAGTGGATTGACGCCAGGTGTTTATACAGCTACAATTTGTGAGTCAAACGGATGTTGTATAATAGTTGAAGATTCTATAGTTGTTCCTGCAAACTGTGTATTCCCTGTACATGTTGTACGTAAGCAGATTTCCTGTTATGGTGGTTGTGATGGTACAATTACTCTGACTCCAAATGGTGGAACTGGTCCTTATACTTATGTATGGTCAAATGGTAATTCAACTAATCAGGCCACTAATTTATGTGCGGGCAGTTATTACTATACAGTAACAGATGCTAATGGATGTACCTACTCATGCCATAGTGTATTAACGCAGCCAACACCTTTAAATGTAAACTGTTCAGGAAGTAATACCTGTACTGGAGCATGTATGGGAAGCGCTTCAGTAATAGCATCAGGAGGAAAAACACCTTATACTTATCTATGGAGTAATGGTTCAACAACTGATGCAATAAATAATCTTTGCTGTGGTATATATATAATCACTGTTACCGATAAAAACGGATGTACAAATACCTGTCAGTATGAGGTAACTCAATTCCAGGCAATAACAGTTACTGCATGTGTAACCAATGCAAGTTGTGCTAGTGCCTGTAATGGTAAAATGAGTGCAGCAGCTTCAGGTGGAACAGCAGGATATGATTTCCTTTGGTCAAACGGTTCAACAGCATCAGGTGTTGCTGACGATAGTATAGCTTCTTTATGTCCCGGCAATTACAGTGTTACTGTTACCGATTTAAATGGTTGCAGTCGCAAAATTACACGTACAGTAGGACCTTTAACTTCTCGTGGAGCATTTGGTACAAACCAATCTTCAGAAACTTTCTCTAAGCTGGCTGATGAAGGAGCAATTTCCTTTAAAGCGATTGCAATACCGAATCCATTCTCCAATGATTTTGCAGTTGAAACAGGTAATGCAGATGCTGTTGAAGTAAAAGTTTTTACAGTTAGCGGTAAGTTAGTGAAGGATTATAAGAATATATATCCAGGACACAGAGTCGGAAGTGATTTAAGCAGCGGATTATATTTAATTGAAATGATACAAAATGGTAATTCTGTTTTTCAACGATTAGCTAAACAGGACCAATAATATATAATATATTATATCAAAAAGGCGGCTCTGAATTTCAGGCCGCCTTTTTTGTTCATGTGTGGTTACAATATTTTATATAGTGGAAATATCTTCCAGGTGAATTAATTTCAGGTAAGGATTTATAACTGCGCTTGAAGGGGTAGCTGCAATTTTTTCAATTCTGTTTTTCTTCACGTTATACCAGAGTTGAATATAATATCCGTTAAGGTAATAAAGATTTACACGGTATTTATTATTCTGCCTCACAATAAGAAATGTTGCATGATGCCATACATGCCAGGCTTTTTCATCAAAGTCCAGGGTGTTGAATTTATCTACGGAAGGAATTTCTTTAATCATATTTATTGCTGATGTGAGATCAAAGAAAGGGCAGCAATCACCTGTTTCACTCTATATTTTGGCCAAGAGATAGAAAACAGTGATGAAGTGAACGGGTTACAAAGTGATACTGAAAAACATTATTGAATGAAAGAATCTCAGAGCATTATTTAATGCAGAAAACGTAAAACAGAATATGAAAAGAGGTTTGTATGAATACTGTTTAATCCAGTTTCAACACTGCTAAAAAAGCCTGTTGTGGAATTTCAACATTTCCTACCTGACGCATACGTTTCTTTCCTTCTTTTTGCTTTTCAAGTAATTTACGTTTACGCGAAATATCACCACCATAACATTTGGCAGTAACATCTTTACGAAGAGCTTTAACAGTTTCGCGTGCAATAATTTTAGAACCTATTGCAGCCTGTATAATAATTTCAAACTGTTGACGAGTGATGAGTTCTTTCAACTTCTCGCACATTTTTCGTCCGAAATCATAAGCATTGTTACGATGAATAAGTGCAGATAAAGCATCCACTGGCTCATTATTTAAACGGATATCCAATCGCACTAAATCAGAAGAACGGTATCCGATCTGGTGGTAATCAAAAGAAGCATAACCTTTCGAAATAGTTTTCAGCTTATCATAAAAATCAAAAACAATTTCCGCCATTGGCATATTAAATACCAGCTCAACTCTGTCTGTAGTGAGGTAACTCTGATTTATAATGTCACCACGTTTAGTAATACATAAGGTCATAATTGCACCTATATATTCCGACTTTGTAATAACAACAGCTTTAATGTAAGGCTCTTCAATGCGATCAAGCTGTGAAGGGTCAGGAAAATCACTTGGGTTATTTACTACGAAAGAAGTTCCATTAGTAAGATAAGCGAAGTAAGAAACGTTGGGTACCGTAGTTATTACAGTCATGTTGAATTCCCTTTCCAATCGCTCCTGAATAATTTCCATGTGCAGCATTCCGAGGAATCCGCAACGAAATCCAAATCCTAATGCAGCAGATGATTCAGGCTCAAAAACCAATGAAGCATCATTCAGCTGAAGCTTCTCAATAGAACTTCTCAGCTCTTCGTACTCATCAGTATCAACAGGGTAAATCCCCGCAAACACCATTGGCTTAACATCTTCAAATCCGCTGATAGCTACTTCACAGGGACGATCAACATGCGTTATTGTATCACCTACTTTTACTTCTTTGGATTCCTTGATTCCTGAAATAATATAACCTACATCACCGGCTCTTACTACATCGCGTGGTGATTTTTCCAGTTTCAGTATTCCGATTTCATCAGCATGATAATCTTTGTCAGTTGCAACAAACTTTACATGATCACCTTTTCTGATTTCACCTTCCATCACTTTGTAATAAGCAATAATTCCACGGAAGCTGTTATAAACAGAATCAAAAATCAATGCTTTAAAAGGGCCATTAATATCACCTTTCGGAGCAGGAATGCGATCAACAATAGCATGTAAAATTTCATGAACTCCTGTTCCTGTTTTACCGCTTGCAGCAAGGATGTCTTCACGCTTACATCCAAGGAGATCTACAATCTGATCTTTCACTACTTCAGGTTCCGCACTTGGTAAGTCAATCTTATTTAGTACCGGAATGATCAGAAGATTGTTTTCAAGAGCAAGATATAAGTTGGAGATAGTCTGTGCCTGTATTCCCTGGGCGGCATCAACAATCAGCAATGCTCCTTCACAGGCAGCTATGGAACGGGATACTTCATATGAAAAATCAACGTGACCTGGTGTGTCAATCAGGTTCAGAATATAAGATTTGCCATTCAGTTTGTAGTCCATCTGAATTGCATGACTTTTAATAGTGATCCCACGCTCTCTTTCCAGGTCCATATCATCCAGTACCTGAGCCTGCAGATCCCTTTTTGAAATAGTTTCAGTATATTCTAAAAGACGATCAGCCAGCGTGCTTTTGCCGTGATCAATATGAGCTATGATGCAGAAATTACGAATGTTTTCCATTGGGGGGCGCGAAGATACGCATTAGTGTGGAGGGAAATAGGATTTGTTTTTGAGAATTTAAATTCAGAAAACAGCAATAAGTGGAAAGCAAGAATTTATATCAACAGTTCGACAACAACAGGCAACTGGTTTTCCTGTTTTAAGAACAAACCCTTTTTTGAAAAGTTTCATTGCTCATGCAACCCTTTTTCGTAAACTTACATCTTGTTATATTGTGAATGATTATGCAGGCCGATGAGCAGTTAATACAAGGTTGTAAAAAGGGAGAAAGAACTGCCCAGAAGAATCTGTATGAAAAATATTCGCGAAGAATGTTTGGTATCTGCCTCAGGTATTGTGATAGTCGTGAAGAAGCAGAAGAAATATTACAGGAAGGATTACTAAAGGTTTTTCAAAAAATTGATTCTTTTAAAGGGGAAGGCAATCTTGAAAGCTGGATGAAAAAGATAATGATTAACACAGCTCTTGATGTGTATCGACGGAATAAAAACCGTGAGATGGAAACGGAATGGCAGGATCATTACAACATAAGTACGGAGGCTCTTACAGAATTAAAGGCGAAGGACTTATTGATACTTATTCAGCAATTGCCGAAAGGATTCAGAACTGTGTTTAACTTATATGCTGTGGAAGGATTCAATCACGGAGAAATCGGAAAAATGCTTGGCATCAGTGAAGGAACCAGTAAATCGCAATACGCAAGAGCAAGGGGTCACCTGATAAAATTAATTGAAAATGAAAACCTGGCAGTTGAACGCCGGTTTACTGATATAAAATCTGAAAGTGGAATTATTCCGATAAATGCAATATGAAGGATCTGGAGAAATTAGTTAAAAGTTCATTTGATAATTTTGAACCCGAAGTTGGTTCAGATGTCTGGCAAAAGCTGGAACAAGGTCTTAATAATCTGCCTGCTTCATCAGTTTCAGGTCATGGTAATGCAGTTGTAAAAGGATTAGCAATTAAAGGAAGTACAATGGCATGGGTAGCCAGTGTAATTGTTACTGCAGCAATTACTGCGGCGATTGTATTTTCAGGTAATAGTTCAAACGATAAAAAATCAGATAAAAAATCAATTGATAATGGAACAGCAGAAACTGTTTCCTTGCCAAAAAATGATATTAATACGACAGTAACAGAGCAAGTGCAAAGTCAGAATGTTGAATCAAATAATAACAATCGTCCTGCTGTTTCTCAACGTGCTGTAAGTTATAAAACAACTAAGGCAGCAGAAAAAATAAACGGATCTGGTGTTCAGCCAAAAGCTGTTATAGTTAATGAAAAGAATTCATCAAAAAATGATGAAGTTGAAGATAACAAAAAAGTACAGTCAAGTACTAAAGCATATTCAGAAAACCCCGAGAACAATGCTGCTGCACCTCAGAATAATGTTGTTGCTAATTCAGTGCTTCCATCAGGTAACAACGAAAATAATTTAGATCAGGGCATTCCTGTAACAATCATTTCCAGTGGTTCATGTGGATTTGCACCTTTCAAAGTTGCATTTCTATTAAACGATGCCAATGTAAAAGGGATCTGGGATTTTGGTGATGGTAATGCAACGCTCTCTTTGAATACCACGTCTCATATTTTTAAGAATCCCGGAACGTACGTGATAACCTGCAAAACAGAAAATACTGAAATTACCCAAACCGTTGAGGTTATTGGTACAGTAAGTAATGCATTCACTCCGAATGGAGATGGTAAAAATGACGAATTTTTTATAGATGCCCCTGGAATACAGGAATTACTGTTAAAAGTGTATAACAGATCTGGTCACCTGGAGTATGAAATGACACAACCCGGACAACACTGGGATGGAAAAAATGAGAATGGTAAGGATTTACCTTCCGGAACTTATTTTTACGATATATTTGCCCGTTCCATTAATGGGCAGACTATTACTCAAAAAGGAACAATTAATATATTAAGATAACTCAACAACTATGAAAAGAATTTTAACGCTAATAAGTCTTGCATTAATTTTTTTAATTGCCGACGTAAGTTCAGTGTTTGCAACACATGCTGCTGGTGCGGATATTACCTATAGGTATAACGGTAATCCAAATGAGTTTCTTGTAACTGTAAAATTTTATCGTGATTGTGCAGGTACAACAGCTCCTACTGCAATCGATATTTGTTATTCTTCAGTATCCTGTGGTGTAAACACTCAGGCACCTGCAGCATTGTTAAGTACCCAGGTTTTGCCTAATCCTCCATGTGTAAGCTCAACAATCAATTGTGCTGGCGGTTTTGGTGTGGAGGAGTATGTCTACCAGGCAGTCATTACGTTACCTTCAGCATGTACTGACTGGATATTTTCATACAGTTTATGCTGTCGTAACAATGCAATTACAACACTTGTAAACCCCGGAGGTTTGGATATAAATGTAGAGGCAAAACTGGACAATGTAAATTATCCTACAGACAACTCACCGGAGTTTCTTACTGTTCCTTATACACAGTTTTGTGTAGGAAATCCATTCTTTTTTGATCAACAGGCACAGGATATTGATGGTGATTCATTAACATATTCATTAGTAAACCCGCTTATGGGTGCTTGTGCTGCTTCATCACCTATAACAAATTATGTAACTGCTACACCACCGGAATTACCCTTATCTCCAACACAACCTGTGTTTTCGAATACACCAGTAACAATTAACAGTCAAGGCGTAATTTATTTTCTGCCTACTTCGCAACAGGTGGCTGTATTAGCTGTAATTGTGAGGGAATTTGAACATGGAACAGGTATTTTAAAAGGCTCAGTGCGAAGAGATATCCAGATAAATGTTACAACTGCCTGTAACTACATTGTACCAGAATATCAGTCCGGACTTGGTGGAGGTGTTAATGGGGGAACCGGACTTACCGGAAGTTGCGGCTCTGATAAAATTATCATTCCTTTTGGTACCGAATTTCAATGTGGCTCAGCAGCTCCAAGTGATTTCCGTGTTCTTGATCCATTTGGTTTTGCAAATCCTGTAATTGCCGTTGCTGCGGTTAATTGTACAAATGGTAAAACAGATTCGGTTGAATTAACGCTTCTGCATACTTTTACTAATGGTACTTCTTATATCTGGACAAAAGTAGGTGCTGATGGAAATACATTATTAAGTGAATGTGGTTTATCTCAACCAGAAGATGATACAATAAAAGTTAAGGTAGATGATACAGGAATATTTGTTCCTGCAACGGATTCTATTGGTTGTTTGTTTAACCAGGTTACTATTGATCTTTCAGAAAGTGTGTTCTGTTTCAGTATTGCTGCTGATGGATCTGATCTAACTTTGATAGATGGTGGTACCGGTAATTCATTACCTATTGCCAATACATATGGATATTGTGGTCCAGGTGGTGACCGAAGTAACCAGGTTTTAATTACAATGACAAGCCAGCAGAGCATCTTAGGACCTGCTTATCTTATTGCAAATCAGGGATCGGATAATAACACGATTGCTGACGATTGCGGAAGATTCCTCGCAGTAGGAGATACCGTTGCTATACTTTATGTAAATAATATTATACCTGTTACACTTGGTTCTGATGCCAATATATGTGATGCACAGGTTCCATTAACACTAAACTCCGGCTATACTGCTCCGGCAACATTTACATGGAGTCAGAATGGTTCTGTAATAAATGGAGCAACCAGTCCATCTTATGATGCTGTTACATCAGGAGTTTATGATGTACTTGTTTATTCAAGTGCAACTTGTTTTGGAAGAGATACTGTCGTAGTGAATGTACTTACTACTGCTGCGCCTTATCTTGGTACTGATACTACATTCTGTCAGGGTGGTGCAATCGGTACACTGGATCCGGGTACTGGTGATGGTTCCGGATATGCATATGCATGGTTCTACAATAGCAATTTGATTTTCCTTGCTAATGATTCAGTATATACTCCTCCTGCAACTCAGTATGGATGCTATACTGTTGAAGTAAATAATCAGCAAACATGTTTTGCAGCTGATACAGTTTGTTTCTTCAGTGTTCAGCCTCCGGTTAATAATTTAAGCTCTCAAGCTATTTGTGTGGGTGATCAGTTACCGACTCTTGATGCCGGAAATGCAGGTGCACAGTCTTTTCAGTGGTTTGAAAATAATGTTGCAGTAAACGGAGCTAACTCACAATTCTATACAGTTACCAATAGTAACGTAGGTGCTACTGATTATTCTGTAGCCATTGTGAATGGTGGTGTTTGTAATGGCACTTTCAGTATGACATTAACAATAGCTGCAGTTCCTGTGGTAGCAGTTGCCAGCGATTCTGCTTGTGTTGGGTCAACAAGTGTTGTTTTTGATGCACAAAACAGTGGTGCTTCTTATAACTGGATGGATAATAACGGAACTACTGTTGGTTCTAATCAACAGTTTACACCATCAGTAACAACTCCTTTAATATACGACTATAGTGTGGTGGTAACCAACTCTGCAGGTTGCTCAGCAACTTCTTCCTTCCAGTATACTATTAATTCTTCTCCTGCTGTAAGCATTTCTGATGATTCAAAATGTGAAACAGAAGGTCCTGTGTTATTCGATGCAACCAATGCAGGAACGGATGTTTCTTTTTTATGGTCTGATGGATCAACAGGATCAACATTGAGTGCTTCTTCACAGGGAACTTATGTAGTTACTGTAACCAACGTTTCCGGATGTACTGCTTCTGAAGATGCATTCCTCTCTGTTGAATCCTTACTTGATGCTCCTGTTGTAAATTGCGGCCTGGGTAATGCATCATTTAAATATATATATAGCTGGACAGATATTGTTGGAAATACAGGTTACCAGGTGAGCGAAGACGGTGGTATAAACTGGATTACTCCGGTTACAGTTGGAGGTGCTCCAACTACGCATTCAACCAATGCAATTATAACCAACCTGCTGGTTCGTGCACTTAACAGTTTCGGTTTATGTAAACAAGGAAAAGCAAGTGAGCCTGTTCTATGTGCACCGATACTTCCAAACATTATTACAGCTAATGGTGATAATAAGAATGATGGTTTCTTAATCGCAAATATTGAATTCTATCCGAATAATAAACTTACCATCTTCAACCGTTGGGGTAAAGAAGTATTCTCCAGAAGTAAATACAATAACAAAGACGGTGTGTTTAAAGGAGAAGATCTTCCTGAAGGAACATACTTTGTAATACTTGATTTAGGTGATGGTCGTGATGCTTTAACAGGAACATTAACTATAGCAAAATAATAATCACAGTTAAAACATTAAAAGAAACGTCTGTCTGAAAAGGCAGACGTTTCTTTTTTATACACCTTTGCAACGGTACGTTTTAATACATTTCGCGTAAGAAACGCATTATTGAATTTGAATTTATGAAAGTAATCGATCACATTAAAAATTCTACATCAACGGTTTTTTCCATAGAAATTTTACCACCGTTAAAAGGAAAAAGTATCCAGTCAATTTATAATGCAATTGATCCTTTGCTGGAATTTAAACCTGCATTTATTGATGTAACTTATCACAGGGAAGAGTTTGTATATAAGAAGAAACCGAATGGATTACTGGAAAAGAAATCAGTAAAGAAGCGTCCGGGAACAGTTGGTATATGCGCTGCAATAATGAACAAATATAAAATTGATGCAGTGCCTCATATTATCTGTGGAGGTTTTACTAAAGAAGAAACAGAAGATGCATTGATTGATTTATCATTTCTTGGTATCGATAATGTTCTTGTATTGCGTGGTGATTCTATAAAGAGTGAAGGTGCTTTCAAACCTGAACCTGGTGGTAATGCTTATGCAAGTGATTTACTTCAACAGGTGGTTGCAATGAATAAAGGAAATTTCCTGGAAGAAGATTTACTCGATGTGGAACCAACACGATTTTGCATTGGTGTTGCAGGATATCCTGAAAAACATTTTGAAGCTCCCAATATGAAAACAGATATGAAGTATCTGAAATCAAAAGTAGATATGGGTGCTGAATATATAGTAACACAAATGTTTTTTAATAATCAGAAGTTTTTTGAATTTGTAGAAGCCTGCCGCGATTCCGGAATTCATGTACCGATTATTCCTGGCTTGAAAGTTCTTACTTCAAAAAAACAACTTACGCTGTTGCCAAGTACTTTTAAAATTGATATGCCTGAAGATCTTGCTGAAGCAGCAGAGAATGCTAAAGACAATGAACAGGTAAAAGAAATAGGAATTGAATGGTGCATTCAGCAATGCCAGGAGCTTATCAAAGCAAAAGTTCCGGTTTTGCATTTTTATACTATGGGAACTTCTGAAGTATGTCGCAGAGTTGCGACGAAAGTTTTTTAATATCAGTGGAGAAAAAAATATATCATTTGTCAAGCTGTACTACCTGTCAGCGTATTCTTAAAGAGTTAAAACCATCTAAGGAATATATATTACAGGATATTAAAACTGAATCGATAACGGCTGCCCAACTCAATGCAATGAAGAAACTTGCGGGAAGCTATGAAGCATTGTTCAGCAGAATTGCATTAAAGTTCAGAGCATGGAAACTGAATGAGATGGAGCTTACTGAAGTTGATTACAAAAAATATATATTGCAGGAATATACTTTTCTTAAACGTCCGGTAATCATTATCGGTAACCAGATTTTTATCGGCAACTCTCCTAAAAACATACAGGCTGCCGGAGTTGCAATGAAACAGGCAAAATGAAACGCTGGCAGGCACACCTGGCTGTATTTACTGCCAATGTTATTTATGGCGCCAATTATTCCATTGCAAAAACAGTAACTCCTTTATATATAAAACCATTTGGATTTATTGTAATACGTGCATGGACTGCTGCTATTCTTTTCTGGATACTTGGTTTCCTTTTTCCTTATGAGGCAATAAAAAGGAAAGACTGGCAACGGATAATAATATGCGCCATATTTGGTGTAGCAATAAATCAACTGATGTTTTTTAAGGGACTTTCATTAACCAGTCCGATTAATGCCGGTCTTGTAATGATAAGCAATCCCGTATTTGTTATCCTCCTTGCTTTTATTCTTTATAAAGAAAAGATTACCGGTAAACATCTCACAGGAATTTTTCTTGGCATCATCGGTTGTACAACACTGATACTTTATGGTGCATCAGGAAATAAAACAACAGCTTCTCCTATCGGTGATCTCTGTATTATTATCAACTCATTTTCCTATGCAGTTTACCTCGTTGCAGTGAAACCCATTATGAAAGAATATCATCCTGTAACAATTATGAAATGGGTTTTTCTTATTGGCTCCATCATTATACTTCCATTCGGCTACAATGAATTTACACAGATTCAATGGTCCGCTTTTACACTGAATACATGGATGGCTACTACTTTTGTTGTTATTGGAAGTACATTTTTTGCTTACCTTCTGAATACCATCGGCCTGATTAACCTGAGTGCTTCTACAGTAAGTGTATATATATATCTTCAGCCATTGCTTGCAGCCGGATTTGCTATTATGCTGGGAAAGGATTCTCTTAACTGGATTCATGTTGTTTCCTCCATCTTCATTTTCTCCGGCGTTTATCTATGCATCAAACGGGCCGAAGTGAATTAGAACTAAAAAAGGATACTTTTGTGCTTTCAAAATAAAAAATAAAATATGATTCGTTCAATGACGGGCTATGGAACTGCTGCAGGAACAGTTGCCGGCAACAAGATTACGATTGAAATCCGATCGTTGAACAGCAAGTTTTTTGAACTTAATCTACGCCTTCCTCCATCGTTACGCGATAGAGAAGCAGATTTAAGAATGGAAATTTCCAAATCTGCTGAGCGTGGGAAAATTGATTTCTCTGTGAATTTTGATAACAGTGAACTGGCAAGGAAAGCTTCTATCAACAAGGAAATATTTAAAGCTTACTATGAAGAATTGCGATCGATAGCAGATGCACTGGATTTTAAAGAAGTGAATTGGGCAGATACAATTTTGAAATTGCCGCAGGTTTTAAATAGTGACAGATCTGAATCTTCAGAAGAACAATGGAATGAATTGTTGCTTGTGTTGAGAGAAGCATCTGCAAAATTTAATAAGTTCAGGTGTGAAGAAGGAATAGTGTTGGAGAAAGATATGGAGGAACGCGTTACATGCATACTTCGTTTATTGGATGAAGTAACTCCGTTTGAAAAGCAAAGAGTAGAAAATATCCGTGCGCGGTTGCATAAAAGTTTAGCAGATGTACGTGAATCTGCAGGTGTGGATGAAAACCGTTTTGAACAGGAACTGATTTTTTATATAGAGAAGCTTGATATCAGTGAAGAAAAAACCCGCTTGAGAAGTCATTGTAATTATTTTGTGGAGACAATGAAAAGTACGGAAGCGAACGGAAAGAAGCTTGGATTTATAGGACAGGAAATCGGACGTGAGATCAATACACTGGGAGCAAAGGCTAATGATGCCAGCATTCAACGTAAGGTGGTTGAGATGAAAGATGAACTGGAAAAATTAAAAGAACAGCTCGCCAATGTGCTCTGATGATGTTATATATATAAAGGATTAACTCATTTCTATGAATCACCAATTGATTCTTTTTTGCGGTCCTTCAGGAAGCGGTAAGACGACAGTTGTACATTCGTTACTGGAAAAATTCCCTCAGTTTATTTTTTCTGTTTCTGCAACAACACGTCCGCAGCGAATTAATGAAAAAGATGGTGTGGATTATTATTTTTTATCAGAAGAAGAGTTTCGTGAAAAAATAAAGAAAGAAGAATTTCTCGAGTGGGAGGAAGTGTATCCCGGAAGATTTTATGGCACACTGAAAGAAGAAGTAAATCGTAAACTGGAACAGGGACATATTGTTCTTTTTGATGTAGATGTGAAAGGCGGGTTATCAGTAAAAAAATATTTTGGAAAACAGGTGATGGATGTTTTTATTATGCCACCATCTTTAACTGTTTTAAAACAACGACTGGAAGCACGTGAAAGTGAAACACAGGAATCACTGGAGAAGCGTCTTGCAAAATCAGGATTGGAATTAAGTTTTGCTGATCAGTTCAGTTACATTATTGTGAATGATGAATTGCAGAAGACAATACGTGAAGCAGAATTATTGGTGAATGATTTTATAAACAGAAAACCAGCATGACAAAGACAGGGCTTTTTTTTGGTTCGTTTAATCCTGTTCACAACGGTCATCTTACCATTGCAGGTTTCATGGCTGAATTTACGGATCTCAAACAGGTGTGGATGATTGTGTCGCCACATAACCCACTCAAACCATTTGGAACTTTACTCCAGGATTATCACCGTTACCGTCTTGTTGAATTGGGTATTGGTGATTATAAAAAAGTAAAGCCTTCTAAAATCGAATTTGAACTTCCCAAACCCAGTTTCACAATTAATACGCTCACTTATCTTTCAGAAAAATATCCTACGCATGAATTTGCTTTGATTATGGGAAGTGATAATCTGGAATCATTGCACAAGTGGAAGAACTATGAGGCTATTCTTGAGCATTATGATATTTATATATATGAACGTCCTGGCTTTAACGGAGGTGATTTGAAAGATCATCCACGTGTTAAATTTACCAAAGCACCTTTGATGGATATTTCATCAAGTTTTATCAGGCAGAGCATTAAAGA
>JBDTVD010000029.1:0-18607 GCA_040007375.1 Bacteroidota bacterium
AACAACACAACTTTACGCAGTTTGTAGATTTTTATTTCTGGTATGGACTGGATTTTATCCCTGAACTGGAGCTCAATAAAACATTTCATAGTACAGTGCCTTTCGATTATTCAGGAAAGGTGTAGCATGGCTGATTACATTTTTCAGGATCATTATTGCATGGCTTATCATAAAGCAATTGTACGACTGGATTGAATGGAGGAAGAATTTGAAAAAACAGACAATTGACCGTTGACAGTTGACGATTGCTTTTTTATAATCGTCAACGGTCAATGGTCTATCGTCAATCGTCAATTGCCAATCGTCAAATTCCGGATGAAGAGATATACTTTCTCATATCTTTGGTAATTCAATTCATCGCCTATGCAAACATTACTGCTGACATGTATTCTTGTTGTTATTAATTATACATCTTTTGCTCAGGCAATGCAATTCCCGCAGGAAAGGGTTAATGCTGAATTACAATCCGGATTTTTAAAACAATCAGTCAGAACATCAAAATTAAAACCTGACATTGAAGATCCGACAAATACAAAGAGTCTTCTTCCGGTGCTGAATATGATTACGCAAATAAAAGAATCTTTCAGTAAGAACAAATTCAGCTTTTCTTCTGCAGGTATTTCTGATACTGTTTTTGTAGGTGATGTCCCGAATGATACTTTAATAATTACAGGAAATTACACGCATACAGGACCTATCTTTGTTTTTAATGATGGTGTGTTAATTTTTCAAAATGCAACTGTTATTGATTCCGGTGATATATATGTTTTTCAAAACGGTAGATTACTTGCTGATTCTTCATCTTTCACTTTCCCACAGGAATATTTTTATCAGCGCGGCTTAATTGCTGTGCAGAATGCTTCTGTTCTAATTAAAAATTCATCTTTTAATTACAGTGGCATGTCGCATAACCTGGTGATTGGTGACAGTGCTATTGTGCTGATGGCGAACATTCATCAGAATGACTGGACAACATGTGGTTTGTTTGGTTATGGAACTTTAAAAATGGATGGTTGCAACCTGGGTGGCGAATATATATTATCTGATTTTTCCAGTGCATCTTTCGCTCACGTTGATACATTGCTGCTCTGGCATCAGCTTCCTGAGTCGTCATTAATTGATTTTGCTTTTCCTGCTGGTGACAGCGTTTACAATTATCACTTCAACAATACTATTTCTGGTGTTGATAGATTAGATTACGATGTTAGTGCAGACAGTTGTCATAATGTAATGTGGGCGCTGATGCCTGTGAATGGTTCCGATGTAAAAATTTCCAGTTCGGTTATTCGTGCTATTGGTGCATGGTTCAGGGGAACTGATACCGTTTCTGTGCATGGAATATTTGACAACAGCAGTTATATAAATTATGTTGCTCCACTGAGTGATCGTAATCTGCATCTTGTGAATTGTGATGTGCAGACCTGGAGCATGTATGTATTTGATTCCTCTCATGTAATAATTGATAGTTGTCAGTTAGGTGAAGTAGGATGCCAGCAACGATCATCTGTTTTGGGTGCAGCATTTATACTGGATGGAAGTGGTGGTTATTACTGGTGTACGGATACTTCTGCTGTTTTTGCAACAGGAGTTTCTATATATACAACAGCAAGAAGTGAACGGAACGGAATATTTTTTCTGGCATACAGCTGGCTTCCGTTTTTACCACCTTCTGCAATTGCAAACAGTTTGCTGGTAAGTGTTCAGAATAATCTTATAAGTGATCCTGTTCCTTATGATAATGCAGTGGTGTGGATGGGAAATATTATGATGTCTGATTCAGCAAATCTGAATAGTTTATCAGTTCCTGTAACCGGCAGTGCATGGATTGACCAGGGACCTCTTGGTGGATGGATGTTTTTTGGCAGTTACAGTTTGTATTACCAGGAAGAAGGAGAGTTGATATGGCACAGTATTACAACCAATCAGGTAAATGAAGTACATACAGGAAATCTTGGTAACTGGAGTATGAATGGAATGACTCCCGGGACATATATATTAAAACTCGTGATTAAAAATAGTTTTGCTGATAGTGTGGAAGCCATCAAACGTATACAGTTGGTAAATATTTCCGCAGTGCAGGAAAATAAGTTTATAAACTCCGGTGTAATTATATATCCAAATCCATCAGATGGAAATTTTACCATGCAGTTAACATCTGAAATAAAGTCAGACATAAAAATTGAAATTGAAAATGCAATCGGTCAGAAAGTTTATTCAGAAGTAAAGGAAGTTAATTCCGCAAAAACTGTATCATTCGACAACTTACATCTGAAACCAGGTGTTTATCTATGTAATATTATTTCTTCAGAAGAAGTCTTCACAGGAAAAATAGTAATACGCTGATTATTTGCTTCCTTTGCAATGACATGGTGTCTTGATACTTGATTTAAAATGATTAGCCAAAGGAAAAAGTGATAATTGGATTATGCAAATGAAATTTATTTCCCACGGACTCAAAACTCATAGCTCATAACCAATACTCCGAACTCCGAACTAATCACTCCGGACTTATTGATACTTGTGTCTTGATACTAACATGAGAAATACTACCAAACTAAAGCACCTTCTTCAACTATATACATTAACATTTGATATGGATGAGGATGAGAAAATTATACTTACTGCAATACACAAAAGATCACAGATGATGGAAACATTTGCAGATAAATCCTATTCCACAGTAGTTGGGAAAGCATTTAGTTTTATGATGAGAGAAATAAAGAAACCATTGTGATCGGATGAAATAATTCTTCTTGGTTTTTTAATGCCGTAATTTACCTGAATGGATGAAGAAGTTGAGAAAATCTGTTGTTGATTATCCTAAGCTGAGCAATTAATAAAGGTTATGTATAATCAGAACAGACAACAGAAACGAAGTCTGAAAAATGAAATCAATGAATAAAAAGTCACACCTTTATTAAATGATGTAGCAGATGGAATTTATTTTATCGAAATAAAGACCACGCAGGGAATACAAACAAAAAAAATAGTAATCTTAGGTGACTAAGTGACTAAGTGAAATTGGAACGATTGATCATATACGATAAAAAGCAATAGTGCATTGCCAATAGCCTTTAATAAGAAAGAATAAATAATAAAGAAAAATCTGTCTTGATACTTGCTACTTGTGTCTTGATACTTTTTTTAGTAGATTGCTTGAGAAATTAAAATCCACCACTTCATTGTTATTCAAATCACTCAAAGTAGTACATCCTTTTTTTTTATTGTTGATGATGTTTACTTCTTCCTTCAACAACATTAGTGCTCAAACAGCATGGCCATCAGAATCATGGACTGCAGCGGTAAATCTTACCTCTGTAATGAGCGTATCCGGCCTTACCGAACTCAGCGGATTATACTGGAATGGAACTACTAACAGATTATATGTTTCTCATGGTGATGGCCGTTTGAGAGTATTACAACTTAATACCGTTACCAATACCTTTTCGCAGATTGGAAATATTCTTGTGCCTGCAGGACCGGAAGGAATTACTCAGGTAAATAATTCTGCAAATGAGTTTTATACTATTGATGAAGATAACTACCAGATCAGGAAGTTTACCAATTCAGTAAATTATGATACTGTTACTTTATCAAAATCCTGGAATATACTTGCTGCACCTTCAACCATGCTCAATACAGGTAATACAGGTCCTGAAGGAATTGCATTTGTTCCGGATAGTTTTTTAACGGCAAGCGGATTTGTAAGCCAGGTAACAGGTTTACCATATACTTCTGTGAAAGGAATGGGAGGGTTAATTTTTATTGCTCACCAGGATCAGGGATATATATGGGTGTTTGATGTTAATCCTTCAGTAAGTAATAATTTTGCTTACGTTGGAAAATATAAAACTAACAAAACAGAAAGTTGTGATCTTTCCTTCGATCGTTCCACAGGATTGTTATATATATTACATAACACCGGTGTGAATACATTGGAAACTACTGATCTCACATCTTCAATTGTATCTGGAAGCCGGAAGTTCACAACCAGAACGGAATATGTTTTATCAAATCCATCAGGAAATATCAATGTTGAAGGATTTGCCATCGCTTCCAAATGCTCTGACAGTACACATGTAAGTGTCTGGATGTGCAGAGATGTGGAATCGACTGAATCATCAACATACAAAACTGATTGTATCCGCTGGTTTAATCCGTTTAATGCTCCCGGAACATGCAATCCTCCGGCTGTAAACTTAACCCTTAAATTATATATACAAGGTTATCTTGCTCAAAGTAATAAAATGAATGCTGTACTGTATCTGAATAACAAAAGTGCAGATTCAACTGCCTGCGATTCCATAACGGTGAGGTTGTATAAAGCCGCATCGCCACATCAGCTTGCCGCATCATTTAAAGTATTGCTTAAAACAAATGGAACTACACAGTTTACTTGCCCTTCTTCTTTATTTAATCAGTCATTTTACATTGCTGTAAAACCCAGAAGTGCATTAGAAACCTGGTCGAAAAACCCTGTTACTTTATCATCTGCCGCTATATTGTTTGATTTTATTCATTGACCTGAGGGGATTTTTCATGTGAGATAATTTTTGCTTATGACCATTTGTCCGGTCAAAAAAAAATGTAGTTTTGGAACTCACTAAAACCTCCTGTACCATGAGTGTACTAAAAAAAATTCTTCTTGTTATTCTTATCATCATTGCAATTCCCCTCATTATTGCATTATTTGTAAAGAAGGAATACGCTGTTGAAAGACAAATTGTAATCAACAAACCTACGCAGGAAGTATTCAATTATATTAAGCTCATTAAAAATCAGGATAATTATTCCGTGTGGGCACAAAAAGATCCTGGAATGAAAAAGGAGTATAAAGGAACAGATGGAACAGTTGGTTTTGTTTCTTCCTGGGAAAGTGCAAACAAGGAAGTTGGAACAGGAGAACAGGAAATCAAAAGTATTGATGAAGGTAACAGGATGGAAATGAAACTGCGTTTTAAGGTTCCTTTTGAAGCAGAAGATGATGCTTATTTTGTAACTGAGCGGCTTGCTGAAAATCAGACAAGAGTAAAATGGGGATTTGCAGGCGCATTTCCTTACCCATTTAATATCATGCAGCTTTTTATGAACATGGATGAAGCAGTTGGTAAAGATCTTCAGGGTGGATTGGATAATCTGAAAACTGTTCTTGAAAAATAGAAGTTATTTCTAATATATATAGTTTTACACAAAACAAATAAAAATTATGCCTGCAATAAATCCATATATAACATTTAATGGAAACTGTGAAGAAGCTTTTAATTTTTACAAATCTGTTTTCGGAGGAGAGTTTCCTTACATCGGGCGATACAGTGAAATGCCGGGAGATAAAGTGGATCCAAAAGAAAGTAATCTGATCATGCACGTTTCATTGCCGATTGGAGATAATACTTTTTTGTTTGGTGCTGATATGTCAGATGCATTTGGTGGAAAATCTAAAGAAGGTTCCAGCATTTCTATTTCGCTGAATGCAGACAGTGAAGCAGAGGCTGATAAATTATTTGATGGATTATCAGCAGGAGGACAGGTAACGATGCCATTAAACAAAACATTCTGGGGAGCATATTTCGGAATGTTCACCGATAAATTTGGAATTAACTGGATGGTGAATTACGATTACAATCAGCAGAAATAATTCCTGTTGCAGCACAATAGATTTTCTTTTACAAATCACATTGGTTCATGAAACAGGAGCTGGCTCACATTGCCATACTTGTAAATGATTATGATGAAGCAATTTCATTTTATACAGAAAAACTGAAGTTCACTTTAGTGGAAGATACCCGGTTGAGTACTGAAAAACGCTGGGTGCTTGTGCGTCCTCCCGGAGCAAACGGATGTTGTCTGTTGCTGGCAAAAGCAGTTAATGATGAGCAGAAAAGATTTGTTGGAAATCAGAGCGGCGGAAGAGTTTTTTTATTTTTATATACTGACGATATTGAAAGGGATTATTTGAATCTTATTTCCCGGAATATTAAAATTGTCAGAGAACCAATTACAGAAACCTGGGGGAAAGTGTGTGTTTTTGAAGATATATACGGCAATCACTGGGATTTGATTGAAAGAACTGGCCAATAGGGATTGAGGGAGTACTGTTTCTTAAAAATTATTTTATTTTTGTCTGAACTTAAATTCCCGGCAGTAGATTTATCGGTAATTGGAAAGGAATTTATTCAAGAAACCAGTGCCTGGAAGCACCTGCAACCAGTTTACTAATCCGAAATCAAATGAAATTTATAGTAAATCGGATAGCATCCAATTTTCAACGTTTTCTTCACCAGAGCATTTATATTCTGCTGGCTTATTTTACAGGTCTTGCAATGTTTTTTATTTCACGTGTATTGTTTATATATAATTATGCCCGTACCAGCGAAATATCAGGCTTCAAAGGAGATGTGCTTCATGCCTTTATTACAGGAAGCAGATTCGATACAGTTGTATTGGCTTATGCGTTGTTATTTTTAATTGCCCTTGCAATAACTAATCTGTTTCTCACAACAGGTGCATGCAGGTTGCAGAAAATTATAACAAGAATATTTATAGGGTTTTCTATTATTGTTTTTTCTGCGCTGATGTGTCTGCTTATTGTTGATTTTTATTTTTATAAGTTTTTCTCAACTCATATTAATATCTCCGTTTTTGGGCTCGCTGATGATGATACCACTGCAATTATGGAATCCGTATGGACCGATTACCCGGTAATTAAAATTCTGTTTTTTGTTGTCTGCATGGTATTATTTTTTGTTTTTTTATTCAGTAAATTATATAAGGAAAAGTGGCAACCGGTACTAAAGAATAGATTTCAAAGGATAACTTACTTTATTCTTTTTATTGGCACCTTTCTTTTTGGAATGCGATGTTCTTTCGGTAATGTTCCGCTTGAATTTATGGAAGCGTCCATATCACCGGTAACCTTTATAAACAACCTTGCAATGAATGGTGTGTTTGCATTGAAGAATGCTTTCAGTGAACGCAAAAAAGGACAGATTGATGTTTCAGATGTTGCATGTCTTGGCCGTTTCGGATATAAAAATTATGATGAACTGACTGAAGAATATATAAAACTTCATGGTAAGGATGCAACTGTTAAAAATGTACAGGAACTCCTGAAATCATCTACACCGGTAAATGATTTCCTGGAGAAGAATCCACCAAATGTAATTTTTCTACAGATGGAAAGTATGAGTTCTTATTTCCTGCGCTTACATTCTGAAAAGTTCAACTTACTGGGATCACTGGAGAAAGAAATTGATAAATGTTATACGTTCCGGAATTTTATTTCCTGCAGGAATCTAACAATACTTTCACTTGATGGAATTTTGGTAAACAGTCCTCTTTCTCCGTTATCTCAATCTGAGTATCTGAATAACTCTTTTTCATCTGCTGCTGTTTTACCATTTAATGAAAAGGGGTATGAAACTATATTTACAACAGGAGGAAGAACATCATGGAGAAATCTTGACCAGTTTTTACCACGACAAGGTTTCTCAAGAGTAGAAGGTGGTGCTGACATTGTTAAAAATATTCCGGGTGCAACAGAAGAACATGAATGGGGCGTTTATGACGAATACCTGATGAAACGTATTGTTCAGTTATTAAGGATGAAAAGAGCTAAGCCTGCTTTTATATATGGCATGACGATCACTTATCATACTCCTTATAAAATTCCTGATGATTATAAACCATATCCAATTTCATTCGGTCCACATTTTACTACCACTATTTCATCAACTGATGATGCAACTTTGAATTCATTTAAATGTTATCAGTACATGTGTAATAGTCTTGGCTGGCTGATACATGAAATAAGTACATCGGAACTTGGTAAAAACACCATCATCGTTGCAACAGGAGATCACAGTTCACATGTAGGAGATCAGTATTTTCATTTTAAGGATGAAGAGATGATGGACTGGTATGGTGTACCATTGATCTGTTACATTCCGGAAGCCTACCGTAAATCTATATATATAGATACAACCCGTTTCGGATCGCATAAAGACATCTTCCCGACATTATATAATTTATGTTTGAGCAATGCAATGTATCACGGTAATGGAAATAATCTTTTTTCTGCAGATACTACCATTTCTTATTTTGGTTTGTATGAATCCAGTCTTGCTATCAGTAAAGCAGGATGTATGCGTTATAACAACAATAATTTTGTATTTTACAAATGGAAAGATAAACCAGGAGGCCATCTTCAAATTACGGATGTACAAACTCCGGAGATGGAAAAAGTAGCCCGTCTTTCCCGTGTTAACGCTGCTTTCAATACTTATTCTGTTATCAATGAAATACGATCGACCAGGAAATAACAGGTAACGAAAATTTTATTCATTTTTACACAGTACAATCAACTAACGAAATGAGACATCATAAAATATTCCTGCTATCTTTTATCTTTATTGCATCATGCCAGACTTCCAAAAAAACAACTAAAGAAAATACCCAGCCTTCATCCATGATGTTTGGTGCGAAGTTATATACTGCATTCTATCAGCAACAGGCTGCCGAATACAAAGCTCTCTGTTTTCAGTCGTATATGCTTGCAAAATCCGCTCTTGACGCAGCTATGGTAAATGGTACTTCACTTCCTGCAGCTATTGTAACCGATATTGATGAAACAGTTCTGGACAATAGTATGTATGCAGTAAAACGCGCTCTTGAAGAAAAGGAATATTCACTGGAATCGTGGCATGACTGGACAGGTCGTTCACTTGCAGATACACTTGCAGGAGCATTGACTTTTTTCAACTATGCCAAAAGTCGTGGTGCAGAAATTTATTATATATCCAATCGTGATGAAACAGAACGTGATGGGACTTTAAAGAATCTTCAGAAATTCGGATTTCCTGATTCTGATAATGAACATCTCTTATTAAAACAGGGTACATCAAGTAAAGAACCCAGAAGACTCCAGGTTGCAGAAAAGCATTCCATCGTTTTATATATTGGTGATAATCTTGCGGACTTCAATATTCTTTTCGATAAAAAAACTACTGAAGAACGAAACCAGAATATGATGAAACTGCATGCAGCATTCGGTTATCAGTATATCATTCTCCCAAATCCTTTTTATGGTGATTGGGAGGGAAGCACCTTCAAATATAATTATGGACTAACACCTGCTCAGAAAGATTCAGTAATCCGTACTGTTTTACATTCTTACTGACCTTAATGCAGCATTGCATGGTTTCTGATTAAACTTCAGGTTATTTGCAGGATCAGTGTGTCATAATATGGTAATGCAAATAATGTAACCTGCATAATCACTTAATCAACCTATTTTTTTTTGTCCGTTTCACTCTGATTGGCGTTATTTGTTAACCATAATCAAACAATTATTTAATGAAAACTTCAAATTATCTTAAACTACCATTACTCATTTCTGCATTATTCATTACTCTTTCCACGTCAGCTCAGCAGTGGGGCAATTACACATTGTACGGTACTATGGGTGGGACAACTACCTATATCATTGATACCAACAGCGTAAATGTGCATACCTGGACACATACATTGGCAGCAAAAACAGGTTACTCATCTTACCTTTTACCAGGTGGTGTATTATTAAGAACTATTTCCAGAACAGGTAATTCTTTTACAGGTGGTCCTATTTGTGGAGAAGTGCAGAAGCTGGACTGGAATGGAGCTGTGCTTTGGGATTATATTTATTCAACAACACAGTATTGCACTCATCACGATATTTATCCAATGCCAAATGGTAATGTATTGCTGATTGCTTATGAACGAAAATCAGCAGTAGAAGCAACAGCTGCAGGATGTTCCAGTTCAATAGAAATCTGGCCTGATAAAATTGTTGAAGTGGAACCTGTTGGAGCTACCGGTGGTAACATCGTTTGGGAATGGCATGCATGGGATCACCTGGTGCAGAATGTTGATCCGACAAAAGCAAATTATCAGACTTCAATATTGAATCATCCTGAATTGATGAACATCAATTTTAATACACAGAAAGACTGGATGCATATGAACGGTGTGAGTTTTAATCCGATGTTAAACCAGGTAACATTTACCTGTCATAATTTAAGTGAGATTTTTGTAATTGATCATAGCACTACAACACTTGAAGCAGCAGGCCACACAGGAGGAAACTCAGGAAAAGGTGGTGATATTTTATACCGCTGGGGACATCCTGCAGTATATAGTGCAGCAGGAACACAAATATTAAAAGTAACTCATGATGCACACTGGATTCCTGAAGGTGTTCCGAATGCAGGATATCTTGTTGCTTACAATAACCAGGGAATTTCCACTAATGCATCCTGCGTTGATATAATCAGTCCTCCTTATGATGGATATAATTATTTAATAACTGCAGGCAGTGCATATGCTCCGGCAAATTATACATTGCGTCAGGCAAGTGGCGGATATAACAGTAACATGGGAAATTCGCAGCAGCTTCCAAACGGTAATATGCTTGTTACGGTTGCTACTTCAGGTTTAATAAAAGAATTTGATGCAGCAGGAAATCTGCTCTGGATGAAAACAGCAACAGGTTCTGTTCCTAAGTCATTCCGTTATGATAGTTGTTATGTTTATGGAACAGCAACAGCAATTCCTGTTGTTACTTTAATCAACGATACTTTATATAGTGATTCTGCTGCAACATATCAGTGGTATTATAACGGTTATCAGATTGCAGGTGCAACCTCACAAAATTATACACCAACTCAGAGCGGAAATTACCTTGTGAGAATCACCGATACAAATGGTTGTGTTTACCAGTATTCAACGGATTATGCTTTTTCAATGATAACAGCAATTCATGAAAATAAATTGAATGACACCTATACAGTTTATCCAAATCCTGCAACAGGTGTATTAAAAATAAAAGGACTTGAAAATTATGTGGAGAATATGGATGTTACTATATATACACAAACAGGACAACAGATATTCAGGACAAATGATGTTAAAGGTATTAATGTTTCCTCACTTGAAAACGGAGTGTATATATTAAATGTTAAAGAAGGTGATCAGATACTGATGACTAAAAAAATTGTAATTCTTAAATAATGTAAATTAATATCGTAACAAATGAAAAAAATTATACTATTAATATGTCTCTTTTCTGCAACAGGAACTTTCGCAAAAAAAGTAAAATTTGCAGTTGATATGACGGGACAAACTCTTAATGTTACAGGAATGCACATATCAGGAGATTTTCAGACACTTGCTGGATTTCCGGGTGGTGACTGGGCTTCTAATACTACACCTTTGGCACAGGAAGGAGCTACCAATATATATAGCATTATAGTTGAGATTCCTGCATTTGCCAAGTATGAATATAAATTCGTTAATGGTGATCAGTTTTATGATGCTGAATTTGTTCCTGAGCAATCACGTGTTGGATATAACTTCAATGATAACAGATGGCTTTATGTTGATTCACTTGCTGATGATACAGTTTTTGTCGGAGCCATTTTATTTGGAGGAAATGCGCCTGCAGGACTTTATCTGTTCCGTACACTAGTTGATATGAGTAGTACCGGTTCTGTTCCGGCGTCAGGTGTTCACCTTGCTGCGACCTTCAATTTTTTTGATCCTGGAATTACAAAGATGTATTCCTTTGGAGCAAACGTGTATGAAATCATATCATACGTAACAGCTACATCAGTTGATTATAAGTTTTATAATGGAAATACTATTGTTGATGGTGAAACTGTTCCTGGTTCATGCGCATTAAACTCCAACAGGAATATAATGATAACAGGAGATACTGTTTTATCAGTAGTATGTTTTTCCAGCTGCACGGCATGTGTTCAAAGTATTTCTGAAAATATACAGGATAAATTTAAAATATATCCTAACCCGGGAAATGCTGATACCTATCTTAAATTCTACAATACAGGAGCTGACAGATCTGTTGAAATTACAGATGCTGCGGGAAGAATAGTAACGTCTTATTCAGATGTTACCGGAGATTTAATTATCAGCAGGAACGGTTTGGAAAATGGATTATATATTATAAATGTAATTTCTGAAGGCAACAAAACTGCTTCCGGAAAACTGATCCTTCAATAGAAAAAACATGAAATTTAATAAGTTGTTCATTACTGTTTTTGCAGTGATGGTTTGTTGTATTGCTCAGGGGCAAACTACGTTTTATGATCTCAATACTATTCAGAGAGTAGATTTATACTTCTCACAAAATAATTGGGATTACCAGATGGATACTGCTAAATATGGTTCCGATGGATATGTAACTGCTGACTGGGTACTGATAAACGGAACGCAGTATGATAGTGTAGGAGTGAAGTATAAAGGAAACAGCTCTTACGATTCCACTTACATTAAAAATCCTGTTCACATTGAACTTGATCATGTACTGAATCAATCGCATCAGGGCGTAACGGATATTAAACTGAGCAATTGTTATGCTGATCCTTCCATGATCCGTGAAGTGCTGGCATATGATATATTAAAAAATTATATGCACTGTCCGCGATCCAATTTTGCACAGTTATTTATTAATGGTGTGTATATCGGATTGTATTCCAGTGATGAAAACATTGATAAAAATTTCTGCTCCAATCACTTTTATTCTTCACAAAATACTTTTATAAAATGTAATCCTGTTGTTCTTCCCGGACCAACAACTAAGAGTAATCTCCGTTACATTCCTCTTGTTGACAGTTCTTCTTATTTCAATTATTATGAAATAAAATCAACTTATGGCTGGAATGACCTTGTCACCTTGTGTGATTCTGTAACCAATCATGGATCAAACATCAGCAGTATTGTTGATCTGGATCGTACTGCCTGGATGCTTGCATTTAATAATGTGCTGGTAAATCTTGATAGTTACACAGGAGTTTTTTGTCAGAATTATTATTTATATAAGGATAACACCAATCATTATAATCCGGTTGTATGGGATTTAAACATGTCATTCGGTGGATTTCCATATGTAGGAAGTGGTAACAGCAGCATGGGCGGATTAAGTATTGCCAACATGCAGATTCTTTCTCCATTAATTCATTCTGCAGATACTTATTGGCCATTGATCAATGCTGTGATGAATGACAGCAGAGCATTGAAGATATATATAGCTCACATGCGTACAATAGTTGATGAAATGTTTGCCGCCAATTCTTATCTTTCAACTGCAGTACAATTGCAGACATTAATTGATACTGCAGTTCAGAGTGATACAAATAAATTTTACAGCTATACACAATTTCAGAATTCCCTTAACACAGATTATTCCGTTGGCAGCTATACGGTTCCAGGCTTAAGCAACCTGATGACAGCAAGAGTTGCTTTCCTTCAGGCAAATCCGCCTCTTAATTATGCTCCACCGGTTATTAGTGCTGTTCAGTCGAGCAATGCTAATCCTGCATTAAACAGCAGCGTTACCATTTCAGCATTGGTTACCAATACAAACAGCACTACCGTATTTCTTGGTTACAGAGATGATGCATCAGATAAATTTCAACGTATATTGATGTATGATGATGGATTGCATGGTGATGTAGCTTCCGGTGATAATATATATGGGGCTGATATGGTAATATCATCTGCAGTGGTACAGTATTATATATATGCTGAAAATAATGATGCAGGAATGTTTGCACCTCAACGCGCAGAACATGAATTTTATAGTGTGAATGCAGCATTGCAGCAGATTTCTCCCGGTGATGTTGTGATCAATGAATTCATGGCAACAAATCAAAGCACTGTTGCTGATGCAAATGGTGAATTTGAAGACTGGATTGAATTTAAAAACAATCTGGCATCTCCTGTTTCTCTTCTTGGAACATTTCTAACTGATGATCCTGCAAATCTGCAGAAATGGTCGTTTGATCCGGGCACTGTTATTCCTGCAAATGGATATCTTACTGTATGGGCTGATGAAGATGCAGGGCAGATTGGAATTCATACTAATTTTAAGTTAGCCGGAAGTGGTGAACAGATCCTGTTTGGTTATGCAGGCTCCATGATTGACAGCGTAACCTATGGACAACAATCTGCTGATGTTTCTTATGGAAGATGTGCTGATGGTTCAGGAGCATTTAAAACAATGTCATCATCATTTGGACTGCAGAATAATTGTCCTGTAGGAATTGATCAATTAGTGTATGATAAGAATGTGATCCTCTTTCCAAATCCGACGAATAGTGTAATTCACATTGCATCATTGAATGAAAGTATAACTACTCTGAAAATATATGATGCATATTCACATTTACTGGAATCAAAGGAAGCTCAGCAAATGCAAAAATTTTCTGTTGATTTAAGTAATTATCCTGATGGAATTTATCTCATTCAGGTTAATAAAGAGATGCCGGCAAAGGTAGTGTTGATTCACTAATAAGGTTTTAACTCTCTATAAAGATGGCTCCCTGTCTCTGTAAAGAGTATTCAAAAGTATTTCTGATGTTGCATACTGATTTATGTCAGTTTAAATAAGAAGCATATTGTATACTTTCGTGCTGATTACTATATCGATTTATGGGCACATCAGAAAAGGAAAACAGCGGATTCGATGATTTGCTGGAGCATGGCGAGGAATATCTCAAAACGAAACAGGAACTAAGTAAACTCCTTGCGCTGGAAAAGGGGAGCAGCATTATTGCAAAGGCATTATCATCAATTATTGTTTTTGCATTTCTGTTGTTATTTTTTGTTTTTGCAAGCGTTGCACTGTGCTGGTTCATTGCTGAATATTCTGGCAAAACATCAACAGGATTTCTAGCTGTTGCAGGAATGTATCTTTTTGTCGCGGTGATTTTATATATAAACCGCAGAAAGTGGCTGGAAACTCCATTCATTAATGGTTTTATTAAAAATTATTTTGAAAGCAAAACACATGAGTAATATCAGAAATATAGAAGACCTTCGCTCAGAAATCACCAGACTGAAGGAACAATCAAAACAACAGGAGAAACAGTTGAAAGGCGATCTCCTTCAAATAAAGGAAGACCTGAAACCCGGAAACCTTGTGATGAATATGATTTCCTCTGCAACAGGTATTAAAATGAATAAAAATGAAATGCTCCAGAACGGATTGGCTGTAGGACTTACTATTTTTTTAAGAAGGATAATATTGAATACAGAGTCAAAAGCAGAAGAAAAGATCTACCAGTTTGTAGATAAATTCAGCGAAAAAATTAAACAGTTTACAAGCTCTTTTGGAAAAGGAAAGGAGGAAATATAAATTATAAATTCAAAATTATAAATTATAAATTATTTTTCTCTGCGAACCTCTGCGCCTCTGCAATCTCTGCGTGAAATCTTTGAGGAAATTATAAATTCAAAACTCAAAATTATAAATTATTTTTCTCCGTGTCCTCTGTGCCTCTGCGATCTCTGTGCGAAACCTTTAAGGAAATTATAAATTCAAAATTATTATTCTCTGCGAACCTCTGCGCCTCTGCAATCTCTGCGTGAAACCTTTAAGGAAATTATAAATTCAAAATTCAAAATTATAAATTATTTTCTCTGCGTGTCCTCTGTGCTTCTGCGATCTCTGTGCGAAAAAAATGCAGAATTAATTTTAATTTTCAATTACCCCAGCCCTAAAGGGAGCTACATTAAAAATTATTTTTCTCCGCGTCCTCTGTCCCTCAGCGATCTCTGCGTGAAACAAAAATTTACAAACGAAGATAAATCAATCCTGATACTTGTGTCTTGATACTTAATACTAATATCTTGATACTAAAAATTTATCTCAGCAGATCAATTATCTCTTCGCCCATCTTCTTACTGTCTTTGGAAATAGAAGAAAGAATAACAACACCTTCACCCTGATCTTTATAAAAACCGATGTAAGAGGAAAATCCATTGGTAGTTCCCTGTTTCCAGGTGAGTTTATTTCCATCATCAGCAGTCTTAATATTCCAGCCCAGGGCAAGTTCATTATTGTTAGAAAGTTTAATCCGTGACTTTTGATTGTAAGAAAATATTTCTGACAGATGACCTCTTTCACTGAACATATTCGCCTCCAGTGTTTTCATCATATCCGTAATTGTTGAACACATTCCTTTACTTCCTTTCAACACACCATAATGCATATGTTCCATCATCTTACCTCTGCTGTCGAAACCGGTAAGCAATTTACTGTCATCATCCTTTTTATATATAAATGTAGAAGTTAATCCTAAAGGAGTTTTTATTTTTTGATTAAGAAGATCATTATAATCCATACCTGATTTCTTTTCCATCACATGACCCAGCAATCCCATTCCTACCAATGAATACCGGTAAGTAAATTCTTCCTTATTAATAATCTGATAATCCTTCAGAAATGAATAAAGTTCTTCTACTGTATATTCTGCCAACGGATCTTTACTGCTTTTATTCATGTTATCAGGAAACTCCGGTAATCCGGAAGTATGATTCACCAGATAGCATAACAGAACAGGTTGTGGTACTGATTTCGGATCAGGGCGACATACATACGGTGAGAAATGTATTCCTGCATTTCCATCTTTTCCATCTTTATCAAAACGTGTGTCTTTGGCAACAGGTTCGCAGATTATTTTCAGATAATAAGGAGACTGTATTTCTTCCGGTAAAAAATTCTGTAAAGGATCATCAGCACCAATCAGTTTATCAAAAACCAGCTCACTATATAAAGTTGTTGTAAAAATCTCTGTCAGTTCACCCAGTTCAAAAAGAGAATTATTATCTGGTTTCTCTTTCGTACCGGGTTTCGTTTCTCCGAAATAATACACCTTATTTAATCCACCTTTACGGACACCGATAATCAATCCTCCTGATTTTTTACCCAGCCACGACGATGCGAGCTTTTTTATTTTCTGTTCTGTTGCATCCTGTGCATGCACATGTTGAAAATGGAAAAGAAGTGTAAATAGCAGGAGGAATGATTTTGTCTTCATAGTAGAGTATTGCAGTACCGGCAAATTTAGCATGCTTAGCAATACCTTTGTCAATATGTTGATTCAATGTTTCTGAATATAGGTAAAGGTGCTGAAATTGTTAAAGGAGAGTAGGGTTCAGGGTTTAAGATTTTTTTTTGGGTACTATAATTCACACTTTTTAATCTTAGTTGATGTAGTTTAATGTACAAAATGCAATTATTATATATGGCAGATCATTTGATAAATGATAATGCAAATTAAATCAGCTATGGTAAATACCGAAATAAAACTTCCTGTATACAGTAAATTAGCTCAGGTCATTCTGGGGCTATTAGGTTTTTTCTACATCCTGTATATCGGTCAGGAAATAATAATTCCACTTGTGTTTGCTGTGATCATAGCTATCCTGTTAAATCCTGTAGTTAATTTTCTTACAGGAAAAGGAATGAATAGAGTCATTTCCATTTTTCTTGTGCTGTTACTAACAATGGTTTTATTAGCCTCGTTGATGTACTTTATCGGATTTCAGTTAAGCCATTTCAGTGATTCATCCGATCAGTTTAAACAGAAGTTTGTTCTGCTGTTCAATGATATCATCAATTGGGTTTCCCAGACATTCAATATCAGTAAGGATAAAATTCAAGCCTGGCTGGTGAAGGCAAAAGGTAAAGGCATGGAAAACGGAACTGCTGTGATTGGCCAGACACTTACTACAATCAGCGGAGTTTTGATTTATACTTTCCTCTTGCCTGTATATATATTCATGTTTTTGTTTTATAAACCTTTGTTGCTGGAATTTATCTCCCGTTTGTTCAGTCGTAACAAACATGAGGTAGTTGCAGAAGTTCTGGTAGAAACAAAAATGCTCATTCAGAATTACCTGATCGGGCTTTTGATTGAAGTGGTAATTGTTGCTACTCTTAATGCAACAGGTCTGCTTATTATAGGACTGGATTATGCTATCCTGATTGGTTTGATCGGTGCATTGCTGAACATGATACCTTACATAGGAGGACTGGTTGCTATATCTATTCCCATGCTCCTTGCACTTGCAACAAAAGAACCGGTTGATGCACTCTGGGTTCTTGCTGTATATATGCTCGTGTAATTCATCGACAACAATTTCATCGTCCCGAAAATTGTAGCAAGCAAAGTAAAAATAAATGCACTGGTATCAATCATTGTAGTCTTAATCGGCGGTGCATTGTGGGGAGTTGCAGGAATGTTTTTATCCATTCCAATCACAGCCATCATAAAAGTAATATTCGACAGGATAGAAAACCTCACAGCTTTCGGTTACCTGTTAGGCGATGATCAGCCGGATATGGGAAAGAGTATTTTTAAATTTAAAACACCAGGGAAGAAAGCGCCGGTTAAGAGAGAGAAGAAAAGTATAATTAAGGATTAATAATTAAGAATGAAAAATTAGATTTTTCTGAATTCTAGAATTGCTCACTTTTTCCTGCGTCAGCATTTGTCTTGATACTTGATACTTGTATCTTGATACTCTTTTTGTGATTCCGAAGCGATTAACTTTGTTTTTCGCTTCTCATCCGTACAGGGAATCAAAAAAACAAATCAAGCCTTGCGTGGCTGCATTGCAGCTTGCTATCTTCAGATCAAAAAAAACTTAAAGCAAATGGCTTTACTTTTTTTTGATCTGAAGCCAGCATTTTGTTTTTTTGATCAGTAAGTGATTCCGAAGCGATTCGAACGCTTGACCTACTGCTTAGAAGGCAGTTGCTCTATCCAGC
>JBDTVD010000030.1:0-18455 GCA_040007375.1 Bacteroidota bacterium
GCTGCAAGAGGAAACGTCATTTCAAAAACAGTTCCTGAAGGATGATTTTTATTTACAGTAATTGATCCCTTATGCATATTCACCACATGCTTCACAATATATAATCCCAATCCTGTTCCTTTTGTTCTCCTGGTATCTTCATTACCTGTTCGATAAAACTTCTGAAATACTTTTCCTCTTTCTTTATCGCTGATACCAATTCCATGGTCAGCAACAGTTAGTAAAGCTGATTTCTCTGTTCTTGTTAATCGGACTTCAATAGTAGTTTCCGGTGGAGAATATTTTTCTGCATTTTCTACCAGATTAACCAGCATGGAAGTAAATGCAACAGGATCTCCATATATATAAATGGAAGGAGCAATGTGATGCTGTATATTATGTACAGGATCACGGCGGTCAATGTGATCACTTATAATGCGATGAACATGTTCTGAAAGATTGATCTGTTCCGGCTGAAGATCATAATTTTTATCTTCCAGTCTCGCAGCCATTAATGTCTTCTCTACAAGTATGTCAATTCTTTCTGTTTCCAATATGGCTTTACGTAATATTTCCTGCCTTTGTGTTTCTTCCAGTTGTCGTTTCTGCATTGTCTGCAGATTTAATTTTACAGCAGCAAGCGGTGATTTAAATTCATGAGTTACAGATAATAAAAAATTACGCTGTTGCCTGGCCAGTTCGGCTTCTCTTCTGAATGCATGATTCGTAATATAAATTCCCACCAGTAACAAGGCGAGAAACACCGACCCTTCTCCAAGCACCATTGCCCAGCGTTTATGCAGTTCTTTATTATGTTTGATTTTCTCCGCTGCAATTTCCTGCGGATTATTATTGGTCGCCTCAATAAGTTCAATACGCTGCACAAAAATCTCTTCATTTAAATCAATGAGAAGATATGCCCACCAGCTGAATTGCAGGAGTACATAAAATACCAATATATAAAACAGGATAAGTGGTCGCGCCATATTCTTTGTCAAATCAATTCCTTCAGCAAGTATACTGAATTGACGTGACTAAATGACCAGTTGATTTGGTGATTAGGTGATTAAGTGAATAGGTGATTAAGTGAATAAGTTTTATTTACTCGATACCCGATACCCGATACCAGCTACTCGCTACTAAGTATCATTCGTCAAGTTGAATGATAGTAGTATTACCATCAACCTGAATATAATCCTGAAAAACACCAAATGAATTCTGCTTCTGTATCATATAATGATCAACTCCCTGGTCCCATTTTAAATAAGGTGTCCAGTTAAGTTTAGTGCTGTAATTTCTCCAGTCACCCTGCATCAGTATCGATGTACCTTCAAATCCTTCAGGTCCTGAAAGATTGCAATCATTTATTACTACAACTTTATAAAAGAAAGTTTGCTCTTCCACATCCACAAGATAATCCACATAACTGGTAACCTGCGCAGGAACTATTGCAAGTGGTGTATAGGTTATCCCATCTGCAGAACGAAGTATCTGGTAACTCTGTACTCTGTCTGGAAAAAGAACAGGTGGTGCCCATTCAGTGAGCACATGTTTATTACTGATAACAGTACTTCTCATTACATCTACATGTTGTCCGTTAAGCAGATTTGCAGGTCTTGCAACAGAAGTATCACTATATGCAAAATAAGTATTACCACACAGATCTAGTGCAGTGATTCTGTAACTGTAATCAAACGGACAGAATATGGTGCTGTCAATATAATTTAATGTTGACGATGATACTAAAGCAACCTGTTGTGTTTGTCCTGTTGCTATTTCTGTTCTGTCAATCTGGTACCACAATACGGAGCAGCCACCATATGCATTCCAGTTTACATCAATGGATGTTCCGGCCTGTACAGCTGTTACGTTCATTGTTGTATGAGGTGTTAGTGTTGCAAACGGTGTTCTGTAATCACAACGGTCCGCAGCCTGTAATATATATGTGTATGAATTATTTTTAGTATCCAGTCCTGTATCCTGGTAAACAGTAGTTGGTCCTGTTGAAATAGGCACAGGATTGTTATCAGTATAAGCAAGCTGATAGGAAGTTGTTAAAGGATCATAACGATAGAGAAGATATGCACCAAGATCAGAAGCAGTATTATTTTCCCAGGTAATTTCAACAGCATTATCATTGAGTACACTTGCAGAAAGAATTGTATTTACAGGAGGAGGAATAGTATCATAAACAGTAATGTATCCTGTTGCACCTGTTGAATCGAAGCAACCATTTCCATTTGTAACGATCAATGATACATCATAAGAACCAGGATTCACATATATAATAGAAGTGTTCGGTGATGTTGCTGTTATAAAACCAAAATCCCAGTTGTATGATGCATTGATTGTATCAGTACTCATGCTGGTATAGTTAACAGTTGTGCCTGAACACACAGCAAGATTATCAGCACTGAATGCTGCTGTTGGTGTCTGCAATACATTTACCTGGTTCACTGATAGTGTATCATAACAACCATGATGATTGGATGCAATCAGAACAGGTGTATATAATCCACCAGTTGCATAAGTATTAACAGGCAACTGTAATGAGGAAGTATTTCCATCACCAAAATCCCAGAAATAGGTTTCAGTGTATAACGAGCCGTTGGTAAATGTGGAAGTATAAGGAGAACAACCTGTAGTATCTGCAGTTGATGCTATTGCTACGGGTTTAGGATTTACATTAATTATGGTGGTCAAGGAATCATTACATCCGAAAGTATTTACTATATATAAAGTTACTGCATAGGTTCCGGAATCTGTATACATTACTCCTCCATCAGGAGTTGTTGCAGCGTTTCCATTTCCATAAACCCAGTTGTATTGCGGGTTAACAAGATTGACAGAAGTATTTGTAAAAGTTATTGTATCAGGATTACATATTGCAATTGCACTTGGTGTATAACTGATCTGCGGAACAGCATGCACTGTTATCAATGGCAGATGAAAGGTATCTCTGCAACCGGCTATTGTATTTGCAACTATGTAAGGTTGATAGATTCCTGCTGTTTGATATATATAAGCAGGATTGGTTATTGAAGAAGTATCGCCATTTCCAAAGTACCATATTGCACCGTTGGAGTTGGTGGATAGATTTGTAAAGTTGGATGTATATGATTCGCATCCTTCAATATCAGTTGTTGTTGCCTGTGCAATAGGATTTGAAAATATCTGAACAGGAACAGGATAGGTAAATATGGAAGTACATCCGATAGTATCCTGTGTAATGAGTGTTACGGTGTAACTTCCGGTATCGGAATAAGTATGCTGCGGATTGGGCAGGCCGGAAGAAACTCCGTCACCAAAGTTCCAGCTCCATGTATTTGCATTGATGGAAGAATCGGTAAACTGAACACTGAGTATTTCACAACCCATAGTTGCTGATAATCCGAAGTTGGAATATGCGCCGGGAATTGCAATGTATGCAGGCTTGTACATAGTATCAGAACATCCTGATATATTGTTTGCAACAAGCATAATATCATAGAAGCCCGGAATATTATATATATGCGTTGGATTTATTGTCGTTGATGTACTTCCATCTCCGAAGTCCCACAAATAATCAGTTGCATCTGAACTCATGTTGGTGAAACTGATGGTAACCGGTGAGCATCCTGATGCTGCCGGAGCAATAAAATCTGCAATCGGTGTATTCACAGCAATCATATTCGGATAGTAAGCTGTATCAGTGCAACCTCCGGGAAATGTTCCTATAAGCATTACATTAAACAGTCCGTCGTTATTATATATAGCAACAGGATTCTGCAGAACGGATGTATTTCCATTTCCAAAATCCCAGTACCATCCTGTTGCAAGTCCTGACTGATCAGTAAATGTTACTGAAAGTGGTTTACATCCTGTTGTTACATTTGCACTTGCAGCAGCAGCGTAATAACTGATGTTGGTTTTTGAACGTGTTTCTGTGCAACCAAACTGATCAATTATAGTAAGTGATACCTGTCCTGTTGGTGGAGCAGTAAATGTATGAACCGGATTTTGTAATGTTGATGTTGTACCATCACCGAAATCCCATAACCAGGAAACTGCTGACGGACTTAAATCAGTATACGTTGCAGTAATAGGTAAACAAAGTGTATTCGTTGCAAATGTAAAATTACATTGTGGTGAAATTATAGTAACAAGATTTGCTGTTGTTTTTGTATTGGAACAGATGCTGATCGTTGCAGTTAATGAAACAGTATAAACTCCCGGTGTTGTGTAAGTATGAATTGGATTTGCTGTAGTGTCAGTTGTACCATCACCAAAATTCCATAAATAGGTGGAAGCACCTGTAGAAGTATTCTGAAACTGAACAGGAAGTGATAAGCATCCTGTGGAATTTCCGGCAATAGTAAAGTTTGCACGTGGATCAAAAATCACTACAGGCTGCGCCAGTGTAAATGTATCAATACATCCATAACTGTCAGTGGTAATTAATGATACATTGTAACTTCCTGCATTGGTGTAATTATGATTTACTGTTGCAAGTGTTGAGGTAGTGTTATCTCCGAATTTCCAGATCCATGATGTAAACTGCGCACTGTTCTGCACTATATACTGAACCGGTGTTCCTTTACAATTATTATATCCTGAAAACTGAATTGGATTGATATGACCAACTGTTACAGTAGTACTTATTACATCAATACAACCGGAACCAATAGTAACAATAAGAGAAACTGTATATGTTCCCGGAAGTAAAAAATCATGTGTGGGTGATGCAAATGGTGATGATGTTCCATCTCCGAAATTCCAGTTGTAATTAACAATGTTGGTTGTAGTTGTGCTGAAATTAATTCTGTACGGCTTGCAACGGTTGATATAATTTGCAACAATAGGTTGTGGTGAATAGGGGATTACCTGTACGATGGCATATGGATTAAATGTTTGTGTACATCCTCCTGCCATGCCTGCTGTTAAAGTAACTGTATATATACCCGGAGTTCCATAATTGTATTGCGGATTTTGTGCAGTACTTGTTCCGCCATTTCCGAAATTCCAGTTCCAGCTGTTACTTCCTAATGTAGGATCAGGAAATGTCTGCTGTACATTCTGACAGATGCGGAGCGTATCAGGAAGAACATATGGTATAGGACTTGGATAAATACGAACATAATTTGCTTTATATACAGTGTCTTTGCATCCGAATTGATTCGTTACAATTAACCACACTGTGTAGTTTCCTGTTGCACTATAGGAATGTGATGGATTCTGAAGATTGGAATACGTTCCATCACCAAAACTCCAGAGCCATGTTACAATGCCTGCCTGTGATGCACTTGTTGCAAAGTTTACTGTTACACCCGGGCAACCTGTTAAAGGACTACCTGTAAATGTTGCACTCGGATCGTAAACTGTTATATAATTATTGTATGTTGTTGTATTGCTGCAACCGTTAGGCGAATAAGCTGTTAATCCTACATTATAAGTAAATGCATTGGCATATATAAATGATGGATTCGTTTGTGTTGATGTTCCGCCGACAATTCCAAAATTCCAGCTGTAGGTAGAGCCACCAGTAGTAGTATTATTAAACTGAACATTAAATGGTGAACATCCTGTATCCTGAACAACTGTAAAAGAAGGTGCAGGAAGATTATCTACAACAATTAATCCCGGATATGTTACTGTACCATTACATCCGCTTTGTGTAGTAACTGTTAAAGTGATATTGTAATTTCCTGGTGCACTGAATGTATGTGCAGGATCTTCCTGTGTTGATGAATTGCCATCACCAAAATTCCAGCTCCATGAAGTTGCATTTGCAACAGTACAATTAAATGTTACCGGAAATGGTGCACATCCTCCTGTGTCAGTCATGGTAAAAGAAGGAACCAGTGTTGAACCGATATTTATATAATTGGTATAGTTGGCAGTATCAGTACATCCATTTGTATTTGTTGCAATGAGTGAAACGGAATAGGTTCCTGATGCACTATAGTTGTGTGACGGACTTTGTGATGTGGAAGATGTAAAATCGCCGAAGTCCCAGTTCCATGATGTTGCACCTGGAATGGAGGATGTAAAATTAAAAACATCAGTAAGGTTACATGTTGATTGAATATTGCTGCTGAAAGAAACTGCAGGCTTTGCATATATAGTGATGTAATTTATTTTTGTGCCAAGATCAGAACATCCATAAGGACTGAATGCAACCAGTTTTACTGTATAAGTTCCGGGATTGAAATACGTGTGACAAGGGTTGGTTGCAGTAGAAGTATTTCCATCCCCGAAGTCCCAGGTATAAGTAGTTGCATTTGCAGAAGTGTTGGTAAAGCAGATATTATTTATATCCTCACATTGTGCAACAGATGATGCAGTGAATGCTGCAATAGGATCATTTACTACAATTACATTTTGTGTGATGGTAGATATTAAACCATTTACGGTATTTGTTGCTGTTAATGTTACTGTATAATTTCCGGGAGCAAGATAAACGGATGACGGATCTGTTTGTGATGAGGAATTGGTGTTACCGAATGTCCATGCAAAACTGTTTGCGCCAGTAGAAGTATTCGTAAAGTTTACGGTAAGTGGTGCACATCCTGTTTGCACATCCATCGAGAATGCTGCCGAAGGAACCTGTGCTTTTGCGCTGGAAAATGCCAAAAACAGAAACAGGACAGCAAGACGCTGTACTATTCCAGGCACTATAGCATTTTTCGTCATGGTTTTTTAGCCGCAGTATTCCGGCTCACTGGTATGGTTAATTAAATTGAAAATTATTTTTTCTCGTCTTCGCCCTGTGCGTAGTTGTTGAAGTTGGTTGATTGATTAATAATTGTATTAACCGAGCTGTAAAGCTGCTGACCTTCTTTCGTAATTTTCTTCACACGGTAATAAGCAAATCCTGCAGGAGGAATCTGATCAATCCAGCTGTAATAAAGTTCGATGTCTGCACCGATACCTTCTTTAACACCTACTGATTCAAATTTTGCTCCGTCAGCTGATCGCTCAACTATATATATACAATCTTCTGATTCATTTTTTGATGTCCAGCTCACAAATACTTTTCCTGTATTATATACAGCCTGGTAATTGTGAATGTTTACTTCTTTCTGCTCATGCACTGCAGCCACCATCGGATTTGTTTGCGGTGTTTGTGCAACAGCAGTTCCTGCAGCTGCCATCAGTAATAAAAAGCAAATTGCTTCAATCAGGAACAGGAATTTGAATGTTGATCCCTGGTTGCCATCACGGTTGTAATAGCGTTTAGGACTTGAATACATCAACATGCGGTTTTCGCGTATTGCTTTGTACAGTTCCATCGGGTTCTCAGTCGTCATAGTTTTATCCTCCATATTTGTATAGCTTAATTACGGGCATTATATACGCTGGTATGCCTTGAAAAGGTTACAGTAGTGACAGATGTAAGGTTTTGCCGGAAAATGTAATTCATGCACATTTGAGTTTCGCTTTTATGAATTGATTTACTGCAGCTCATTGTTTGTTTGCAGTTGCAGCGTGTGTATTATACATGTAAGAACTTTGCGGGGTTACATTGTTTTTTGCATTTTTTTTTATTCAGAAGCAGGTATGAACAGAATGATACAGAAATGGTGTCGTGTGATATTGCTGAATTTCTTCTTTTTGTAGTTCAAACAACGACGAAAATTCTGCCTGGAAAGTCTGTCTTAATAAGTATCTCCGAACTGTTGACGCAGAAATTTTTAACAAAATAATCTGCTTCAGTAACCCTTTTCCGGATAACACCGTAATAAGAGGGCAAAACAATATTGTTCCTTTAACAGTTATACAATGGACGTACTTAACAAAACAATTAAGAAGCTTAGTGATGAAGAATATCAGCAGTTAATTGCTGAGGTCTCAGGTAATAAAAAGAATAAGCCTTTCCTGGTTCTCGAAACTGCACGTACACGTGATGTGGAAGACAGTGAAATGATGCAGATGCTTCAGGTGAATCCAAGTGCCTATTATACTTTAAAGTCGAGATTGAATTCGCGTATTGCATCTATATTATCAAAGAAAGTTGAAAATCCCATCCAGGTAATTATGGATGAAGTGTCGCGCGTTCCGGCACATATATTCGGTAGTAACCGCGATTTTTCTATCCGTGCATTAATTGAACTGGAGAAACAGCTGATAGAATATGATATGAGTACGGAATTAATTACCGTATATAAAGCATTATCAGAATTGCATCTGTTTACTGATGATTATCAGTATTACGAAAATAAATATAACCGACACGTTGCATTTTCTCTTGCAGTAGGAAAAGCAGAAGCAATGTTTTTCGGGTTTATGAAAAAACTGGGTGTTTATCAGTTAAGTCTGAAGGAATGTGACCTTGAAGAAGTGATATTATTAAAGCGTGAACTTTCTAATGTTTGCGAATTGTATGATTCTCACCGTCTGTTTGTGATTTATAATATTGTTTATATATATTATCTGTGCAACATCCCTCATAAGATGGACGGATTAAAATCAAGAGAGCTGGAAATTGAATCTACCTTGCAGAAGATGGCGCAGCTTTTTGATAAATATCCGCTTGATACATTTTATCAGAACATAAAAGGAATTACTGACCTGTTATACTTTGAATATTACCAGCGTACAAACAGCCAGGTGCGTGCCGACTTCTATCTGCAGAGAATCCATAAGCAGATTCCTGAAATGATGGAACAGCATATGATGCATTTCTTTGCTATACAGTTTATGCGTTCACGTGTAATAAAATATCTGCAGGATAATAATGTTGATAGTCTTACAATGTATCACGACCGTTACGCAAAAGGGATGGATATTCATAATTCAGAAACATATCATTATATATGGTATCGTAAGTATGATGCTATTGTAAAATTCTATCAGAAAGATTTTCATGGTTCTGCACGTAAGATTAATGAATTGCGCAATGAGCTTTCTATGAAACAGTATTTATATACTGATGTGGACAATAAATTATTTCAGGCATTGAATTACTGTATGCTTGGAGATGACAGTCTTTGTATGCAGATCATCAACAGTCTGAAACGTCAGATTATTGATTTTGAAGGAGAGTTTCAGTCAACAAAAACATTTGTAAAAATTCTGAAAACTGCACTGAAGCCTGCTGATCTTCGTAAGAAGGTGAAAAGAATGGGTGAGTTGTGGAGTGAATTTGAAGAGATCAACAAATCAAGCAGCAATCCTGTTCTTACTTATGTAAAACTGGATGATAACATGCTGAGAAGATTGAGTAATCCTATTAAGTGATTAAGTGATTAGGTGATTAGGTGATTAAGTAATTAAGTGCATATTCTCCGAACTAAATACTCCTTATTTCTTAACAAATTTTCCTATCAATCTTTCCTTTTCCGTTGTCAACGAAACAATATATAATCCATTTGCAAAGTTGCTGCAATTAACATCCTGTGTAAAGTAGGGTGGTTGTGTTTTTTTTGCTGATGAAAAAACTTCTTTACCACTTAAATCAAATATCTGCAACAAAGAGTTGTTTCCTTTAATATTTTTAGCATTTACAAAAAGCTGTTGCCAACCGGAATGATAAAACACATAAAACTCTGCATCATTTATTATTGTCGATTCTTCAATACCAGATGTTATTGTATCGCAAGGACTTCCCACCCACCTGCCTAATTCATAATTAGGATTGTTTGGCAAACCCCAGTAAGTTCTTTTCCCACCGAGATAAAATGAAAAAGGTTGAAAATTACAGAGTACACCATCAATGTCAGGGCTATTAACAACACTTAGATTCATATTGTACTGATTGTATACAGTGTCAGGATAGGGATATCCAGGAAACCCCCAATCATAAAAACTCGATATATATATTTTTTGATCAGGTCCTTGCCTTACTGCAGAGGGTTGAACAGGATGTTTTAATTCAATTAGTGTATCACAACTTGCAGGAATATCGGGAACAAATAAATTATACTGTAATAGCCGGGATGTGTCATTAGGAAAAGAATACCAGGTTGTGGTTACATAAAACAAGCTGTCGTTTGGAGCATAAGCTCCTTCCCAGAATAATCTGGAGAAATCAGAAGTTTGCTCTGTGAAAATATTATTGGGATTTGAAATTAAACCAGTACACCTGTCAAAATCATATTCTGTCATTAATCCCATTGTATTTGTTAACATAAGTTTGTTTCCAATGTTATTAATACTAAATCGCTGAAAGTCCCCATCAACTGCATTACCTAAATCATGGATAATTGGTGCTGATATTCCTAATGGAGAAATTAAAAAAACAAAAAAACGGTTAATATGAGTTAATGAGATGCTTGATAATTTTGCTATTACCCACCAATCCCTTCCATTACCATGTTTAACGGTTTTTACACAGTCCGCCATCTCGTCATTTAATAATGGTGTGTTTTTTTGAATAACTGCTCCAAGATTTCCGTTTAACGATAAATCAAGAATGCTATAATAAAAGCCAGTCTGAGAAGAACCGGCAATTCCTCCAAGAGTAAATAAATAAAAGTAAGATGGAGTATCAGGAAATGGAATTATTGTTATTTCATTAAACCAAGCCTCACCAACAATAGAATCACCATTTTGCATGAGTTGGTGATTTTTATTCCAGACACGAGTTGTGTTTCCGGAAATTCCGCCTCTTGAATTTGCATAAAATAGTAAGTTGCCAATTGAATCGCTTATTGAAGCGCAACTTCCCCTCCCATCCATTGATGTTTGGATAGGAATTGGATTTGCAATATTGCTGAAGTCGATTCCGGCACTATCACCAAAACACCAAACAGAATTTTGATTCTGACTGAAAGTATCAGTTAAAAAAGAAAGGAGTAAAAACATTACTATATATTTTCTCATCGAGCTTAAAATTACAAAGAGGCATTGAATGAACAAAACCTCTTTGTAAAATAGTATTAATCACCTAATGATTGTTAATTTATGATCTTCTTTCATTACATTGTTTTCAAAAACTTTCAAATAATAAATTCCGGGTGGGAGGCTGGCAGTACTGAAATTGATTTCGTTTTCTGCAAGCCTGCAAATTGATAATACCTGACCCAGGGCATTGGTAACAGTAAAAGAAATTTTAACATCTTCATCATGTTCGTATCGGAATGTTACACTTTCATTTGCAGGAATCGGAAATAGTTTACCATGTAGTGACGATATTTCGGATCCATTTTGCTGGTGCTGCGGTCTGCGTAATTGTGGCAGTTCATCTTCCACATCCAGATGCAAAATTGCACGCGACCAATACACGGCTTCACCACCATAAAAAGGATGCATATATGCAATTACATTTAATATTGCCACCGTATCTGAATCTGCATCCATTGCAGGATTATATAGAAGAGCAATAATTGAATTTACGGTTTTCAAATTTTGCTCTTTTAGATTTTCATCTACTATAACAGCTAATTTTTGCAAGGCAAGCAGTTGTTCTTCATTTTGCAAGTGTTCTTTTACTTCATCATATTTTCCAATATTTGATTGGCTTAAGCTTTCAAATTCTTGCTGATATTTTGCATCATTAGCAGTGCCAAGGTGAAGGAGTATATCTTCTGCCTTTGCTGCTTTATAAAATGTTTCTTTATTGTTATATTTAAAATCCAATGAATCAGGATCGTTAATAATACTATCTCCAATTACTTTACCGAATATCTCATCACGTTCAGTAGAGCTCTGCGAAAGTTGGGGATTTGAATTTGTTATTTGAGCTGTTGCTGTTAAAGCTGCCAGCATTAAAGTAAAAATGAGTAGTGTTTTCATAGGAGTATATTTATTGGTTAACAATAATTTTTTTTGTTAAAATTTCTTTATCAGTCTTAAATGTTAGTATATATATTCCATTAACAAAATTTGTTAAATCTATTCTGCTGGTAACAAATCCGTTATTTAGTATGGGAAGTGATTTTTGAAAAAGTACTTCGCCACTTACTGATACAATAGTTAATATTCCGATATCGCCTTTAATATGTTTTGCATTAAAATAGGCAAGATGTGAAGCAGGATTAGGTGAAACAGTTATTGTAGAAAGCTGTTCTGGTGCTTCTTTAATTGATACAGTTAATGTATCGCATACAGATCCTGATAATGGTCCTAAGGAATAGTTTGGATTGTTGGGCAGACCGTAATAGGTGCGTTTACCACCGAGATAGAAACTGAATGGAGAGAAGTTGCAACCATTACCTACAACATCAGGGTTGTTTACTACTCCTAAATTCATATTCACATAATTATACATGGTATCCTTATATGGGAATCCATGAGGATAAGCCTGTGAGTAATAAATTTTACCATCAGGTGCCAAACGCAAATCACCACAATCAGCAATGGGGTAAAAAGTAGAATCCAATGTATCGCAACTTAAAGGAATATTTGCTGCTGCTAAATCATATTGCAATAAATAATTATAATCGCCTGCATTGCCTCCAAATGATGTTCTTGCAGAATAAAACACATTGCCATTTGATGAATAAGCGCCGGACCAGAAAAGGCGATTCCATTGAGAAGACTGTTCCGGATAAATATTCCGGCTTAACGAAATGATTCCCGAACATCTGTCAAAGTCAAATTCACTCATATAACCGAGAGTATTAATCAACATAAATTTATTACCGGAAGGATGCCAGATGATTTTTTGAAAGTCACCATCAGTCATATCATTAAAATCCTGATCAGGTAATGGTATTACTGTGTCTCCTGATATATAATAAATATAAAAACGATTATAGGTGGTTATGGGCAAGGTTCTCTTCTTGGAAATAAGCCACCAATCCTTTCCGTTACCATGTTGAATGGCTGTCAGACAGTCTGCATGATCTAAATTATCTATCTGTACATTTTCCTGTAATAAGCCCCCCAAGCCTCCATTGAGGTTCATGTCGACAATTGTCATGAATAATCCAGGATTGGGTGGTCCACCAGTTCCTAATGAAAACAATTTAAATAATTTACCAGTTGTATCATTGGGTTTTGGTAATAAAACTAATTCACTATACCAAGCTTCTCCGCTAATGGAATCGGCTCCAGGAACGCTTATATGCGTACCATTATATATATGAGTGGACCAGGCTCCTGAACTTTCTACCGTGAAAGAATAAAGAAGTAAATTGCCTATGCTGTCAGAAATAGACACACAACTTCCCCTTCCTCTCATTCCTGATGAAATGGGTACAGGGTTACTTAAATTAGTAAAATTAATTCCAGAAGAATCTCCGAATACCCAAACTGAATTCTTGTCTTGTGAGTAGCCATTTATTGATGAAAGAATAAGTAGAATAAGCGGTATTATGTTTTTCATTTTTGAATTAGTTTGTAATTTCTACAAGTAAAAGACAATTTTATGGACAGATAATATGACTATTACCAGGTTGCCTTGATACAAAACCCGCTGATGGATCAGTATCAAATTCAATAGTGGAGTTAACATCATAAACCCAAAAAATTTTAAAATTGGGAGGCACACTTCCATCCACTTTATTTCCAATGTTATTTATCCATTGATTATTCCAGGAAACATCATTAGCAGGAACGCCGGAGTAAATGCCCTGAGTAGATAGCTGATTATTTGCTCCGTTCATATCCATATAAACACCATTAAAACAGTGCACCATTTTGTTGCAATGTAATTCTGTTTGAGAACAGTCTTCGAATATCTTAAAGCCACCTCCGTAATTGGTAATGTTATTTTCAGTTACTGAACAGGATAAACTTCTTGAAATTCCGATTCCGGTATGTGAGGTTTTGTAATCAGCAATGTTTACTGTTCCACCTGTCCATTCCACAACGTTATTATTTATAGTTGCTGAATTACTGTTCTCTACCCAAATGCCGTAGTGAGGTTCAAACTTGAGATTAAAATCAGGAGCAGGAGATTCATCAACAATAGTGTTGAAATAGGTTGCCAGTTTTCCAATAGTAACATAATCGGAGTTTCGGGTATGTATTCCAATTGCAGAGTTAAAGATAGTATTACCTGAAATGGTAACAGGAATGTTTGGACTCACAGCATTTTGAACGTTGATACCTGTGTTACCAAAATGGATTAGTTTATTAACAGGTAGTAAAGTGTTTAAATTATTGCCCATTACATAATTAATATAACTTACATCGCGTGAACTTTCGCTATCATAAATTCCAATACCAGTCAGAAAATTGGAAATAGAATTATCATTAATTATTAAGTGCAAAGCCTTTCTTACCACTATTCCATTACTGCAGTTATCAATAGAATTTCCTGCAGCCAATACATTTTCCACACCGTCCGTATATATAGCATAGGAAAGGTTATTAAAGTTATTATTAAAATTACCCGGGTTAGTTATAACTCTGAGTGAATTGCTGCTTTGCCCCAAAGCATAGATACCGTATGAAGCGCTTTTTTCTATTGCAGGTGACATGTTGAAATTGCACCAGTACACATCAAAATTACTGTTATAAGAATAGATACCCATAGCAGCATCTGAAAAATAGTTTATTAATCCGGTACCGTTTTGCGTGTCGTTGTTTCCGATTGGAAATGGATCACCGTTATCAAGACCTGATACTTCGTTAAGTTTTATATGATAGTTTGGAACTTTAGCCTTATGTGGATTTTTTAATAATATCTGGGTAGTACACATAAAATCACATCCTGCAATTCCTGATGCATCATCCAATGTACCATGCAACTTAACTGAAGAATAATTCTGGTCAAAAGAAGTATATCCGATATTTACTCTGCCATCAGTACTGTTCAATGCTATTTCTGCATCAAATATTTCATTTTTGTTTTGTGCGTTTGAAAACAATTTCACCGTTCCATCAACATTATTTATTCCAGACCACATTTCATCACATCCGAAAAGAACCGTGTGTGGCAACTCCATATCAGGATCAGAGGCACTGGGAGCTGTTTCCAGTTTTAATGTGGTAGGTACAGTAAGTTCAACACTGGAATTAAAGGCAATAGTATTAGTGTTAAGCAACCAATCTTTTGGTATAGCAAGCGTATTATCAAGATAATATTTTCCATTTGGAACCGGGTCTGAAATGGTTGCTAAATTTATAAAATTCAAGGGAGCAATTTTATAATCAGCACAGGTAAAAAAATCCGTAAAGTCAATATCTGTTGCTGCGGAAATGAGAATGCCTGAGGCTTGTACATGGGTATTGTAATCGGTGCAGGTTACAAGTTTTGGCAGTTTTAAAATGACAGATTGATTTCCTGATTTACGATCAGTTATTGTCAGGGTAGTTTGAGTTGGTAAATCTGCAGGAGGTACATAAGTTATTCTGCTACCATCCGGATAAAATTCATCATCATGATTAGTGAGGCTTATTACTCCACAAGGCAAAAATGACTTGTTTTCTTCATACCAACCTGAAGTTGTTAAATTATCTGTTTCTTCAAAACCACCATTTTGAATTAAATTATCCGGAGAGCTATTTTTTTTCACATAAACGTCGTCAACCCACACCAGTAATCCTTTTAATCTATCTGCCGGAACGTCAACAATATTATCTCTGATTGATATACTAAATGTTAAAGTGTTTTTTGTTCCATCAATATTTAATAAAGAATACCATTTAGTCCCTGGCGCATCCTGTATATCATCAATCACTACTCTTTCCCAGCCATCACCACCATCAGCAATATCTTCCCACCATATCGGTGTACCATTTAATTCTACTTGTTTGAAAACACCCGTTGATGTTGATCCGCCATTGGCAAGTGCATTGTGAAAATCCTGATAACTGTCCTTTATATTAAAAATCAGGTATTTTGTTTTATCAATAGCTGCCAAAGGATCGGGTTCAACGATTAGAGGAATATATTGCCATGCACTTGCATTATATTTTACCAATTGTGGCTTCCTGTACTATTGTTGTTTGCTACTGCTAATACATCAATACCATACAAACCTGGTTCAGGGTAGGTTATTGCTGGTGATATATAATCGCTTGTTGAAGGTGATGTTATTACCTGATCATGATAATAATAATTATTTCCGGAATTATTATTTCCTGAAGATCCTTGTGTACTCGTGTTGTAACGAATTATAAAAGCAGCATCCTGACTTCCAGAACTACCATGCATAGCATTTAAAATAAATGAATCGCCAGCCTTAACTGTTTGCATGAAAGTGTGAGTTGCATTTGCTGACGGTGTTACTGTATTTGTAAGTGGAGTTGTTCCGTTAGCATCAAATAATTCAAGACGCACTTCAGGAGGCTGTGGACTATTTATACCTACATTTTTTCCAGGCGAATAATTAAAATAATTATTATTATACTTTAAATGATTATTGGCAACATTAGCATTCCATGTGCAGCTTTCAATATAATTATCTGCTAGAGTTGCATATCCCACATGTAAATTCTGACCATAAACCGGGGCACTTTGATCACAGTCGGTCCCATCCACTACTGTATGTGGCTGCTCAAATGTATTGTTACTGACAGAATAATAATAGCTGGTTAATGATGATTGACAGGCAGTCGGAGGATAAGTAGTACATATATCAGCAGGGAATGGACTTGAAACTCCCGAATTTTTATGAAATATATTATTGTTATACCAGGAGTTTCCCTGAGTAATATCATCAATTCTAAAACCTGAAACATTATCAGAAGGTATACATAACGAAGAGTCAACAGGGTAACCCCTTCGCCAAAAATTACACTGACTTGTTGTTGACGGAGCATGAAAAAAACTTCCGCTATTGTTATGTCTGTTAATCCCCCCTGCAAATTGTGTTAAAGTATTGTGTTGAAAGTTTACATTAAATGGATAAGTTACAGGATTGTTTAAAGCAGCACTTGTTCCATCAACAGCATCTTTTAATTCATCAAAAATATTATTGTTAAGTTTGAGATTCCACGAGGTTGTTGCGATTGAATAGGAAAAAGGTTTGCCTTTGTACCAAACACCATAACCAATACCTTCTATGCTGATGCCTTTAGAATGATGAATGTAACAGTTTTCAATTGTAATATTATCAGTGGAGTGCTCAATAAAAATGCCTGCGAATGAAAAGCCTGCAATCTCACAATTCTGAATTTTGTAATCAGTTCCATATGACTGACCAGGTGTTGTGCCGCTGCAATTTGTTATCAGTCCGTTCACATCTGTAAAAAATTTACAGGGCTGCCATATTTGAATACCACCACAAAACAATTCGTCTTTACCTGAACCATATCCAATATTAAACTCTGTCCAGCTATGAGAAGGCCCTTGAATTCGGACATGACTAATTGTTGTTGATCTCATTATATTTTGTGCATCTAATTTGCCAGGCTTCATAGCAAAAAAATACAGTAATGATCGTGTATCAGTGGTTGGCGGACTGTTATCGCCATCATATTGACTCCTATAAGTGTTCGAATAGATAAGTGTTCCATCAGGATTACCAAGTAAATCATAGTCTCCTTCAAGGGTAACTCCGGCAGGAACAATTAATGGTAACCGCCGAAAATTTGTACAGGTTAAAGTAAGTCCAGCCAGATCATCTAAATTTATTGTTGTGCCCGGTGTAATACTTATTTTATCTCCTGGACTAAGCGCAACAGGAGGATCTATAATAGTATTTGAATTAAGTCCTGCAGATGGGTCATAACATATATAGCCCACATAATTCATTAAATCGGAAAGGCTACTGACCGGATATACAGTCTGAGCATGTACATCGGTTATTGATGTTAGCAGATAAATAATTAATACTGATAATTTAAGGTTGTTTGTTTTCATAGTATATAGGTTTAAGTGATTGAATCAGGATTTTGAAAAGCGTTTTACAAAAATGATTTGCAAACTATCGTAATGTTGTTAAAGATAGGAAAACTGTTTTAAGTTTTCCTGGTAACTTAAATAAGTTAATTGTAGCATTTTAAAGAGACTCTCTCCCTTTGGCAAGTCTTAGAGTTCACCTCTGCTTCCTTTTAAAAAGTAATAATTTATTTGATTACAAAGTAAAGAAAGTTGTATTTGCTGACTTGTGACTGTTCAATCATTAAAATCGCACAACGTGTAGAAAATTCTTTCTGTAGTAATTCGTAAAACAAAAATCAAATATCAATAGCCTCAAGATACTTTTCGCTGAGAGGTTTGTTCACATATTTAAAAACATAAGGATTTGTACTTGCCTTATTAATATCATCCGGACTGATACTGCTGGAAAGAACCACAACTTTGCATTTTCCTTTTGCTGTTGCTGATAAACTTTCAAAATCATTCAGAAATGCAAAGCCATCTTTTCCCGGCATATTCAAATCAAGGAAAATCACATCGGGAAGTTTATCAAGGTTATCCTGGTTTTCACGAAGATAATCCAGTGCAGCGTCGCAGGAATTTTTTACAATCACCTGTTTTGAAAAACCACTGGTGGAAATCATCCGCTCGTTAATGAAATTGTCAATCTCGTTATCGTCAATTAACAACACATTATGGTACCTGGAGGTGGTTGTCATTTCTTCTTCTGTAGTGGTGATGACTGGAATCGAACCAGTGACACAAGGATTTTCAGTCCTTTGCTCTACCAACTGAGCTA